>NZ_ALEE01000488.1 GCF_000282995.1 Melaminivora alkalimesophila | reverse complement strand
CCTTGGCCGGCTGCGGCGGCGGCAGTGGCGACGGCAACGACTCCGGTGGCGGCCAGGGTCCGGTGGATCCGCCGGTCGACCCGCCCCCGGTGCAGCTGGAGCTGCTGCTGGAGGCGCGTGAACTGCAGCACGTCAAGCGCGCCGCCATCGCCACCGCGCTGCAGGAAGGCCAAAGCAAGCTCTCGGAAGTGGCGCCGCCGCGCTATTCCGTGGCCACCTACCGCCTGGTCTACCGCACGGTGGACAAGGACGGCGCCCCGGTGCGCGCCTCCGGGCTGGTGGCGGTGCCGCAAAAGCCCGCCGGCAGCAGCAGCCCGGTCATCAGCTACCAGCACGCCACCACCTTCCAGAATGCCAACGCGCCCAGCATCAACCTCCAGCCGGGCGAGCCGCCGCTGGTGCTGGCCTCGCTGGGCTACATCGTGGTGGCGGCGGACTACGTGGGCTTCGGCGAGAGCCAGGGGCTGCCGCACCCCTACCTGCAGTCCGACGCCACGGCGCGCGCGGTGCTGGACATGATCGGCGCGGCGCAGGAATGGCGCCGGCTAGAGCGGGTGCCGGACAACGGCCAGCTGTACCTGGTGGGCTACTCCGAGGGCGGCTACGCCACCATGGCGGCGCAGCGCGAGATGGAACGCTCGGGCAGCCCGCTGCGCGCCCAGCTGCAGGCCAGCCTGCCCGCCGCCGGGCCCTACGACGTGCAGGCCACGCTGGACGGGCTGCTCGGGCGGGTGCGCGAGGAATACCCGGAGATCGCCTGGCTGCTCAAGCCCGGCACGCTCAAGCACCTGGGCAGCAAGGTGCGCGCCGAGGTGCGCCGCGCGCTCTTGCGCGAGCTCACGCCGGACGACGCCGACGTGGCCTACGACGCGCGCTTCATCGACCACTACCTGGCGGACGACCGCGACGCGCTGCGCGAGCAGGCGAGCGTGCATTGGGGCTGGACACCGGGCGCGCCGGTGTTCCTGTTCCACGGGCGCGACGACCAGACCGTGCCCTTCGCCGCCTCCGAATCGGCGCGCGACACCCTCGTGGCCACGCAGGGCGCGCCGGTGCAGCTGCAGGAGTGCGAGCGCACCGTGCCGGCGGGCCACCTGCAATGCGTGCCGGAATACTTCGAGCATGCGCTGCAGGTGATGGGCCGCACGGCCTCCGACCTCTAGGATCCGCCAGGCGGCGCGCCCAGCTGCGCCTGGGCGCCCGCCGGTCCGCCACCCAGGGGACTGGCGCGGCACAGCGCCATCCAGACGTCGAAGGGCAGCGTGCAGCGCACGTGCCGCGCGGGCCGCAGCAGCTCGAAGCGCCCGCCCTCGCCTTCGGCATCCAGGCTGCCGTGCAGCACCCAGACGCCGAACTCCGGCGGCAGCTCCTCCGGCTCCGCCGTGCCGACCGGGAAGACGTAGTAGCACTCCTCGCACAGCCACTGGTAGGCGCGGCGCTTGGCTGCATGGCGCAGGTCCGACAGCAGGTCGGCGCGGCTCGCCTTGACCTCGTGCACCATCGGCCGCAGGTAGGCCGGCACGGTGGTGTGGCGGATGGAGAACAGATCCGGGCGTGCCACGCGCCACAGGCGGGCGGCGCGGCGCGCGGCCGGGGTCGGCGCGCCCGCCTCCTCGTCCGACCACAGCGTGGCCGCGGGCGCGGCCATCTTCTGCGGCACGTTCTCTTCGGGCGCCGCGCCTCCGGCTGGCCCCGGATCCTGCGTGCTCCCTTCCACGGCGGCGCGCAGCGCCAGTTCGCGCCAGACGATGCGCCCGGCCGGCAGCAGCTGGCGGCGCGCGAAGGCCAGCGCCAGCCGGTCGTGCGCGCTTTCGCGTCGCAGGCCGGCGCGCCGCGCCTCGGCCAGCCAGGCAACCCCTGCCTCCGTCACGCGCAGAAACGGATGGCCCTCGGCGGTCTCGCGGCGTTCCAGCAGGCCCGCCGCCAGCAGGTCGATCTCCAGCCCGTCCTGGCAGGGCCAGCCGGCCGAGCGCCACAGCTGCAGCAGGCGGGTGCGGTGCTGGCGGGTGAGCGCCGGGGCAGAAGGCATGGCGCTAGGAGGCGCGCACCACGCGCAGCACTTCCTCGCCGTACTTCTCCAGCTTGCTGGTGCCCATGCCGCTTACGCCCTGCAGGTCCGCCAGCGAGCGGGGGTTGCGCTCGGCCAGCGCCGCCAGGGTGGCGTCGTGGAAGATCACGTAGGCCGGCAGGTTGTGCTCGCGCGCCACCTCGGCGCGCCAGGCCTTGAGGTTGATGAAGCGCACCTGCGCGTCCGGATCCAGGTTGGCGGCGGCTGCCGGCGGTGCGCCGGCGCGGCGCGAGCGGCGCGGGGCCGCCTGGGCCGTGGCCTCGCGCAGCAGCACCGCCTGCTCGCCGCGCAGCACCGGGCGCGCGGCCGGCGTCAGCGTCAGGGTGTCGAAGCCGTGCCCCGACTCCAGCACCACCCGCTGCACCCCCACCGCCCCCAGCGCCAGCAGCTGGCGCAGCACGCCGCGCAGCTGCACCTCGGAGTACTCGCGCCCCAGGCCGAAGGTCGAGAGCCGCTCGTGGCCGAACTGCGCCACCTTGTCGGTCGCGCGCCCGCGCACCACGTCCAGCAGGTGCCCGATGCCGAAGTTCACGCCGCTGCTCGCCTCGCGCACGCGGTAGATGGTCGACAGCAGCTTGCGCGCTGCGTCCGTGCCGTCCCACACGGCCGGCGGCTGCAGACAGTTGTCGCAATTGCCGCAGGGCCCCGAGGCCTCGCCGAAGTACTGCAGCAGCCGCT
>NZ_ALEE01000487.1 GCF_000282995.1 Melaminivora alkalimesophila | reverse complement strand
CCCCCCAGCCGCTGGCGGCGGCAGTCCGTCGCCTCGGCCAGGGCCAGCAGCGCGTCCAGCTTGCCGCGCAGCACGGCCTTGAATTCCTCCGCGGCGTCGCCTTCGTCGATCATGCGGCGCTGGTTCACCACGTCCTGCAGGCCATAGACCATCCACGCATCGGCCGGCAGCCCGTCGCGCCCGGCGCGGCCGGTTTCCTGGTAGTAGCTCTCGATGTTCTTGGGCAGGTCCACATGCGCGACGAAACGCACGTCCGGCTTGTCGATGCCCATGCCGAAGGCGATGGTCGCCACCATGACGATGCCGTCCTCGCGCAGGAAGCGGTCCTGGTGCTGCTGGCGCACCTCGGCCGGCAGGCCCGCGTGGTAGGGCAGCGCCTGCAGCCCCGCGTCCTGCAGCGCCAGCGCAAGCTCCTCCACGCGCCGGCGCGACTGGCAATAGACCACGCCGGCGTCGCCCAGGTGCTCGCGCGTGATGAAGCGCATCAGCTGCGCCACCGGCTCCTTTTTCTCCTCCAGCCGGTAGCGGATGTTCGGCCGGTCGAAGCTGCTGATGAACAGCCGGGCCTCCTCCAGGCGCAGCCCTTCGAGGATGTCGGCGCGCGTGAGCGCATCCGCGGTGGCGGTGAGCGCGATGCGCGGCACTTCCGGATAACGCTCGTGCAGCACCGCCAGCTGCCGGTATTCGGGCCGGAAATCGTGGCCCCACTGGCTCACGCAATGCGCCTCGTCGATGGCAAACAGCGAGAGTTGCCCGCGTGCATGAAGGCCGTCGAGCAGCGCGATGAAACGGTCGGTGGTCACGCGCTCGGGCGCGGCGTACAGCAGGGTCAGCTCGCCGCGCGCCAGGCGCTGCTCGACCTCCTGCGTCTGCGGCCAGTCCAGCGTGGAGTTCAGGAAGGCCGCCTCCACGCCGGCTTCGAGCAACGCCCCCACCTGGTCGTGCATCAGCGCGATCAGTGGCGAGACGACGATGGTGACGCCCTGGCCCGCCTCGCGCCGCACGATCGCCGGCACCTGGTAGCACAGCGACTTGCCGCCGCCCGTGGGCATGAGCACCAGCGCATCGCCCCCGGCGACGACGTGCTCGATGATGTCTTCCTGCGGGCCACGGAAGCGCTCGTAGCCGAAGACATCGTGCAGGACGGAAAGCGCGGGGGACAAGGGAGTGGGAACGGCTGGACAGGAAGGCGATCGGGCGGCGCCCGGAGGGACGCGCCCAGCCTGCAATCTTCTCACAATGCGGGCGCGCGGACCCTCCCGCCCCTGCGCGCAACCACCTGCGGCGCATGGGGACGGGGCCCGTTTCCTACAATCGCGCCGCCATGAACCGACGACTCCCCGCCTACACCCGCGCCCGGCAACTGCCCGCCATCCTCGAGGAGCGCATCGCCATCCTCGACGGCGCCATGGGCACCATGATCCAGCGCTTCAAGCTGAGCGAGGCGCAGTTCCGCGGCGAGCGCTTCGCCGACTTCCCGCGCGACGTGAAGGGCAACAACGAGCTGCTGTCGCTCACCCGGCCGGACATCATCCGGGACATCCACGAGGGCTACCTCGCCGCCGGCGCCGACCTGGTCGAGACCAACACCTTCGGCGCCACCTCGATCGCCCAGGACGACTACGGCATGGGCCATCTGGCCTACGAGATGAACCTGGAGAGCGCGCGCATCGCCCGCGCCGCCTGCGACAAGTTCTCGACGCCCGACAGGCCGCGCTTCGTCGCCGGGGCGCTCGGCCCGACCCCCAAGACCGCCAGCATCAGCCCCGACGTGAACGACCCCGGCGCGCGCAACGTCAGCTTCGAGCAGCTGCGCGCCGCCTACCACGAGCAGACGCGCGGCCTGATCGAGGGCGGCGCCGACGTGATCCTGGTGGAGACCATCTTCGACACGTTGAACGCCAAGGCCGCGCTGTTTGCCATCGACGAGGTGTTCGAGGAAACCGGCGAGTGCCTGCCGATCATGATCAGCGGCACAGTGACCGACGCCTCGGGACGCATCCTGAGCGGCCAGACGGTGACGGCGTTTTGGCACAGCGTGCGCCATGCCAAGCCCCTGTCCATCGGGTTGAACTGCGCGCTGGGCGCGGCGCTGATGCGCCCCTACATCCAGGAGCTCAACCGCGTGGCGCCGGACACCTTCATCAGCTGCTACCCCAACGCCGGCCTGCCCAACCCGATGAGCGACACCGGCTTCGACGAGACGCCCGAAGTCACCAGCCGCCTGGTGCATGAATTCGCTGCCGAGGGGCTGGTCAACATCGTCGGCGGCTGCTGCGGCACCACGCCCGACCACATCGGCGCCATCGCCCGCGCCGTGGCACCGGTGGGCGCGCGCCGGCTGTTCGCCACCACCGCCTGACCCGCGCGCCATGGCCTCGCAGGACGAGCGACGCTTCCGCTCGGTCGCCTGGGGCTGCGTGGTGCTGGGCAGCCTGCTGCTGACCGTGGGTCTGCTGGCGGCAGGCGGCGCCGCGCTGTTCATGCAGCGCAGCACGCAGACCGAGGGCGTGGTGCTGCGCCTGCAGGCCGCGCTCACCCAGGGCCGCGACTATGGCGAGCCGGACGTGGTGCCCGTGGTCGGCTACGTGGACGACGCCGGGTTCGCCCGGGAGGTGAACGGGCAGGTGGGGGGCGAACCCACGGCCTGGCGCGTCGGCGCGCGCGTGCCAGTGCGCTACCAGCGGCTGGCGGACGGCGCCCTCAGCGCGCGCATCGACACGCCTGGCGAGGTCTGGGGCGTGCCCCTGGGGATCGCGCTGTTTGGCATGGCGTTCGTCGGCGCGGGCGTGCTGGTGCTGCGCGCGACCCGGCGCCCGGATCGGTATTAAAAACATAGCTATCTGCGCTTTCTCCACAAGCGCTGGCGGCGTTTTTCATGCCAGCCTTCGCGGCAGCGCCGCGGCATAGGCCTGGGCGGCGCGCGCCAGCTCCGCGCCCAGCTGCGCGCCCGCCGCCCCCTGTGCGCCGGCGGCACCACGCGACAGCAGCGCCTGCGAGACGCTGCCGTAGGTCATGGTGTGCAGCATGCGCGCGGCGCCGGCCGGGTGCTGCGGCGGGTCCAGGGCGGCGGCCAGTGCCGTGCGCCACAGCTCCACCCAGGCCTCGTACTGGCGCGCGAAGGCCTCGCGCGTGGAGACCTGCCGCTCCAGCGCGAACAGCTGCGCCCACAGCGCCGCGTGCCCCAGCACCGGCGCGGCCTGCGCATCCAGCTGCACGGCGACCACCTGCGCCAAGGGCAGGCCCGCGCTGCGCCGCGCTGCCGCGCGCGCCTGCTGCGCCAGTGCCTTGACATGCTGGTGCACGGCCAGCGCCGCCAGCGCCTGCATGTTGCCGAAGTACTCGTAGAACGTGCCCACGCCCACACCGGCCACGGCGACCACCTCGCGCACGGTGGTCTTCTCATAGCCCACGTCCAGCAGAACCCGAACGAAGGCCTCCTGCAGCGCCTGCGAGCTGGCCCGCGCGCGCGACTGGCGCGGCCTGCGGCGCATGGCGGGCGGCGTTGTAGCCTGCGCCGGCGCAATCCGAACACCCTTGACTGCCATCGTTCCTAGACTCTCTCCATTCACCGGGCTGCAAGCAAGAAGGAGGCATGCACATGGACTGGCACACCCACGAGGTTTTCAACCAATACCCCGAGCTGACCGGCTACAACCTGCTGGCCACCGACCCGGCCCTGGGCGAGGCGCTGCAACGCGCCGGTGCCGGCTGGGCAGCGCCACAGCTGCACGCCTATGCCCAGCGGCTGGGCCAGGCCGAGACCTACCAGCTGGCAGCGGACGCCAACCGCCACACGCCGGAACTGGCCAGCTTCGACAGCCGCGGCCGGCGCATCGACCGGGTGGATTTCCACCCCAGCTGGCACCAGCTCATGGCAATGTACCGCGCCGAGGGCTTGGTCTCGCTGCCCTTCAAGGACGAGCGCGCCGGGCGCTGGACGGCCTGGGCGGCGGGCTTCTACCTGCACAGCCAGGTCGAGCAGGGCACCATGTGCCCGGCCACCATGACCCAGGCCTGCATCCCGCTGCTGCAGAAGGAGGAAGCCCTGTGGCGCGAGCTGGGCACCAAGCTCTACAGCGACGACTACGATGCGCGCGACCTGCCGGTGGCGGACAAGCAGAGCATGTGGGTCGGCATGGGCATGACGGAGAAGCAGGGCGGCTCGGACGTGCGCGCCAACACCACCGTGGCCACGCCGGTCGCAGGCGGCGGGCGCGGGGCCGAATACCTGCTGCGTGGCCACAAGTGGTTCTTCTCCGCGCCCATGTGCGATGCGCACCTGGTGGTGGCGCGCACCGGCGAGGGCGGGCCGTTTGCCTGCTTCTACGTGCCGCGCTGGCGCCCGGACGGTCGCAAGAACGCCGTCCACGTGCAGCGCCTCAAGGACAAGGTCGGCAACCGCAGCAACTCCAGCAGCGAGGTCGAGTTCCAGGATGCCTGGGGCATCCTGATGGGCGAGGAAGGCCGCGGCATCCCGACCATCATCGAAATGGCGACCTACACGCGGCTGAACTGCGTGGCCGGCAGTGCCGCCATCCTGCGCCAGGCAACGGTGCAGGCTATCCACTACGCTCGCCGGCGCCACGCCTTCGGCAAGCAGCTCTCCGAGCAGCCCCTGATGCGCGCCGTGCTGACCGACCTGGCGCTGGAGAGCGAGGCCGCGCTGGTGCTGCTGATGCGCCTGGCCCAGGCCTTCGAGAACGACACCGACCCGGGCGAGCGCGCCTGGAGCCGCCTGATGACGCCCGCCGCCAAGTTCTGGGTCTGCAAGCGCGGCGTGGAACTCACGGGCGAGGCCATGGAAGTGCTGGGCGGCAACGGCTACGTGCTCGACGGCATCCAGGGGCGGCTGTTCCTGGAAGCGCCGGTCAATTCCATCTGGGAAGGTTCGGGCAACGTCATGTGCCTGGACGTGCTGCGGGCGTTTGCGCGCGAGCCGCAGGCGGCCGAGGCGCTGCTGGCGGAGCTGGCGCCGGTCGCGCAGGGCGAGCCCCGCACCGCCGCCACACTGGCGCAGGTGCAGGCGCTGCTGGCCCTGCCGCCACAGGAACTCGAGGCGCTGGGCCGCGTGCTGGCCCAGCAGCTGGTGCTCCTGGCGCAGGCCTGCCTGCTGCGCCAGCACGCCCCGGCCTTCGTGGCCGATGCCTTCATCGCCACCCGGCTGGGTGAAGGCAGCGCCGGCGGGCGCGTGGTGGGAGCCATCGACACGCGCGCCATGGATGTGCAGGCCCTGCTGGAGCGCGCGCTGCCGCACTGAGGCGCCTCTTTTTCACGCCAGCCGAAAGGGGCCGGGCCACCGCGCCCCTCGGCGACAATGCCGGCCATGCTGTGCAGCACGCCGAAGTGGATGAAGCTGAGCGGAAACATCAGGAACGAGCCGGCGGTCACCAGCAGCGCGCAGGCCGCCACCTGGGTCCAGCGGCGCAGAAAGCGATCGCAAGCCACACCCTGGCGCCACGCCACCGCCTGGCCCAGGCCTGCGCACAGCAGGAACAGCGAGACGATGGCCACGCGCTGCAGTGTCCAGAAGGGGTCGCGCAGGAAGTCCTGCGACCACAGGCCGAAATGGTTCAGGTCGAAGCCCAGGTGGTAGAAGGTCATCCACACCACGGCGAGCCCGCGCAGGGCATCGATGCGCTCGAAACGTTCGGCGTTCGTCGGCAATTGCATCCTCCGTCCAGGGGGGCAACGCCCCCATGAAAAAAACCCGCCGGCGGGGCGCGGGCGGGTTCCTCTCTCAAGCCCGGGGGCGCGGCCGTCAGGCCGGCACGCCCTCGGCGACCTGCGCGTATTCCTCGATCTGGTCGAAGTTCATGTAGCGGTACACGCTGTCCTTGTCCTGGTCGATCACGCCCATCTCGGCGAGGTACTCCTCCTTGGTCGGCAGGCGACCCAGGCGCGAGGCGATCGCCGCCAGCTCGGCCGAGCCCAGGAACACGTTGGTGTTCTTGCCCAGGCGGTTGGGGAAGTTGCGCGTCGAGGTCGAAATCACCGTCGCGCCTTCCCGCACCTGCGCCTGGTTGCCCATGCACAGCGAGCAGCCGGGCATCTCGGTGCGTGCGCCGGCGGTGCCGAAGGCGGCGTAGTGGCCTTCCTTGATCAGCTCGCTCTCGTCCATCTTGGTCGGCGGCGCGATCCACAGCTTGACCGGGATGTCGCGCTGGCCGCCCAGCAGCTTGGCCGCGGCGCGGAAGTGGCCGATGTTGGTCATGCACGAGCCGATGAAGGCCTCGTCGATCTTCGTGCCAGCCACCTCCGACAGGAACTTGGCGTCGTCCGGGTCGTTCGGGCAGCAGACGATGGGCTCGGTGATCTCGTTCATGTCGATCTCGATCACGGCGGCGTACTCGGCGTCCTGGTCGGCTTCGAGCAGCTGCGGGTCGGCCAGCCAAGCCTCCACCTTCTCGATGCGGCGCGCCAGTGTCTTGGCGTCCTGGTAGCCCTCGGCGATCATGTTCTTCATCAGAACGACGTTCGACTTCAGGTACTCGATGATCGGCTCCTTGTCGAGCTTGATGGTGCAGCCGGCCGCCGAGCGCTCGGCCGAGGCGTCGGACAGCTCGAAGGCCTGCTCCACCTTCAGGTGCGGCAGCCCCTCGATCTCCAGGATGCGGCCCGAGAAGACGTTCTTCTTGCCCGCCTTGGCCACCGTCAAGAGGCCGGCCTTGATGGCGTACAGGGGAATGGCGTGCACCAGGTCGCGCAGCGTCACGCCCGGCTGCATCTCGCCCTTGAAACGCACCAGCACGGACTCCGGCATGTCGAGCGGCATGACGCCGGTGGCGGCGGCAAAGGCCACCAGACCCGAGCCTGCCGGGAAGCTGATGCCGATGGGGAAGCGCGTGTGCGAGTCGCCGCCCGTGCCCACGGTGTCGGGCAGCAGCAGGCGGTTGAGCCAGCTGTGGATCACGCCGTCGCCCGGGCGCAGCGCCACGCCGCCGCGGTTGCTGATGAAGGCCGGCAGCTCGCGGTGGGTCTTCACGTCCACGGGCTTCGGATAGGCGGCGGTGTGGCAGAAGCTCTGCATCACCATGTCGGCCGAGAAGCCCAGGCAGGCCAGGTCCTTGAGCTCGTCGCGCGTCATGGGGCCGGTGGTGTCCTGGCTGCCGACGGTGGTCATGCGCGGCTCGCAGTAGGTGCCGGGGCGCACGCCCTGGCCTTCGGGCAGGCCGCAGGCGCGGCCGACCATCTTCTGCGCCAGCGTGAAGCCGGCCCGGGACTCGGCCGGCGGCTGCGGCAGGCGAAACACGGTGGACGCGGGCAGGCCCAGGAACTCGCGCGCCTTGGCCGTGAGCGAGCGGCCGATGATCAGGTTGATGCGCCCGCCGGCGCGCACCTCGTCGAGCAGCACCTCGCTCTTGAGCTGGAAGTCGGCAATCTTCTCGCCGTTCTTCTCGATGCGGCCCTCGTAGGGATAGATGTCGATCACGTCGCCCATCTCCATCTTCGAGACGTCGACCTCGATGGGCAGGGCGCCCGAGTCTTCCTGGGTGTTGAAGAAGATGGGGGCGATCTTGCCGCCCAGCGTCACGCCGCCGAAACGCTTGTTGGGCACGTACGGGATGTCCTGTCCCGTGGCCCAGATCACGCTGTTGGTGGCCGATTTGCGCGACGAGCCCGTGCCCACCACATCGCCCACGTAGGCCACCAGGTGGCCCTTCTTCTTGAGGTCCTCGATGAACTGGATCGGCCCGCGCTTGCCGTCTTCCTCCGGCTGGAAGGCCGCATCGGGGCGCGTGTTCTTCAGCATCGCCAGGTAGTGCAGCGGGATGTCCGGACGGCTCCAGGCGTCGGGCGCGGGCGAGAGGTCGTCGGTGTTGGTCTCGCCGGGCACCTTGAAGACGGTGACGGTGATCTTCTTCTCGACCTCGGGGCGGCTGGTGAACCACTCGGCGTCGGCCCAGCTCTGCATCACCTCCTGCGCCTTGGCGTTGCCGGCCTTGGCCTTGGCCGCCACGTCGTTGAAGAAGTCGAACATCAGCAGCGTCTTCTTCAGCGCCTCGGCCGCTTGCGCCGAGACTTCGGCGTCGTCCAGCAACTCGATCAGCGGCTCGACGTTGTAGCCGCCCACCATGGTGCCCAACAGCTCGGTGGCCTTCGCCCGGGAGATCAGCTCCACCGCCAGGTCGCCGTGTGCCACGGCGGCGAGGAACGACGCCTTGACCTTGGCGGCGTCGTCCACGCCGGGCGGCACGCGGTGCGTGAGCAGCTCGAGCAGGAATTCGGCCTCGCCGGCGGGCGGGTTCTTGATCAGCTCGATCAGCTCGGCCGTCTGCTGGGCATCGAGCGGCAGCGGCGGGATGCCCAGTGCGGCGCGCTCGGCCACATGGTCGCGGTAGGCTTTCAGCATGTCTTCTTTCTCCGGAAGGTGGGAATGGATGATGGGATGAGGTCGTCAGGCGCGCAGCAAGGGCCGGCGCGTCACCCTCGGGCGACGCGTTCAGGCCCTTCGGCGGGTGAGCGCGGGCGCCTAGCGGTTGCCGGGGTTGTCGAGCAGGCTCTGGGGCGGATTGCGCTTGATCGCCTCCGCCACGGTCACCTGCTGCGGGCTCATGCACTCGTCGGCCATGCGCTGGCCAAGCTTCTGGTTCATGAGCATGGACTTGTTGGCGATCTGGATCCAGACGGCGCCGGCGCGCGTGTCTTCCAGGCGCACCGCGCCACTGGAGGTGG
This sequence comes from Melaminivora alkalimesophila, assembly GCF_000282995.1. Lineage (GTDB taxonomy): Bacteria > Pseudomonadota > Gammaproteobacteria > Burkholderiales > Burkholderiaceae_C > Melaminivora > Melaminivora alkalimesophila. Next base: position 13,548 of record NZ_ALEE01000487.1, on the reverse strand, counting down.
CGACCGGCGACATGTAGTACTTGAAGCCCTTGCCTTGGACGTGGAAGCGACCGGGCGACTGTGGATCGGGCTGGATGTCCACCGAGGTTCCCAGCTCGCAGGCGATGAGGCCGGTGTGGACGCGCTCGGCGATGGCGAGCTCCTCGGGGCTCAGGGCCGCCTGGGCCGCGGCCAGGCCGGAGGCCACCTGCATGGCGCCGCTGTGCAGCAGCGTGCGGCTGCTGGGCGGCTCTGCCTTGGCGACGGCGCTGGCCTTGGCAGCGGGCGCCTTCTTGCCCGCCTTGGCGGTCGACTTGGCGGCTGCAGGCTTCGCAGGCGCGGCCGCCTTCTTGGTCGTCGTCGCCGTCGCCGCCTTGGCGGGCGGCTTGGCTGGCGCGCTCTGGGCCAGGGTCCAGGTGGGAGCCAGCAGCAACAGGGCGCAAGGGATGAGGGTCTTCATGGTGACTCCTGCAAAGGGCGGTGGACGGGCGGATGGCAGTGGGCGGGGCCGGGCGCTCGACTCCGCGGCCCCGCATCCCCTATTGTCGCCGCTGTGGCAAACCAGGGTTGCGCCGCTTCGGGCAACGCCCGCCCTGTCCGGTAGGCACGCTCCAGCACTTGCCAGAAATACCGGTAGCTCGCGCGGTCGTGCAGCACGCCGTCGTCACTGATCGGCGCCCAGTCGGCGGCCTGGGCGGCAGCGACGATGCGCGCCGCGCGTTCGACCTCGTCCTGGCGCGGAGCGAAGGCTTCCAGGATGGGGCGGACCTGTGCCGGATGGATGCTCCACATGCGGGTGTAGCCGAACTCCTGCGCGGCGCGCATGGCCGCCTGGCGCAGCGCGCCGCTGTCGCTGAACTCCGTCACCACGCAGTGCGAGGGCACCTTGCCATGGGCGTGGCAGGCGGAGGCGATCTCCAGCTTGGCGCGCACCACCAGCGGGTGTTCGAACTGCCCCTGCGAGCCCATGGCGGAAGCAGGAATGGCGCCGCCGTGGGCCGAGACGAAGTCCATCAGGCCGAAGCTCAGGCTCTGGATGCGCGGGTGGGCGGCGATCTCGAAGGCGCGCTGCACCGCCGCTGGCGACTCGATCAGTGCGTGCAGCGGCAAATGGGGGGCGCCGGCGGCATCCAGGGCACGCTCGGCAGCGAGCACGTCATCGATCGACTCGACCTTCGGGAGCATGAGGTGGCACAGCCGCTCGCCGGCCTGGCCGGCGATGATGTCCACATCGGCCGCAAAGGCCGGGTGGTCGACGGTGTGTACCCGCACCGCCACGCGTGCACCGGGCGCCGCCTCGCGTGCCAGGCGCGCCACCAGCTCGGCATGCGCGCGCTCGGCGCCGACCGGCGCGCCGTCCTCGCAGTCGAGCGTGACGTCGAGCACGCAGCGGCCAAACTCGGCGGTCAGCTCCTGCTGCAGCTGCAGGCTCTTGCGCATGCGCGCCTCGACGCCGCTGTAGTGGTCGCACACGGGCAACCCGCCCAGCGCCGCCTGCGCGCCCAGGAGCACATCGCGCGGATGGGTGGCACCCGCCCCCGCGGGGGCGCTGCCTGGAGCTGCGCCGGGGCCCATGCGGCTCAGAGCAGGTGCTTGACGCCGTCCTGCTCGCTCTGCAGTTCGGCCAGGGTGGCGTCGATGCGCTCCTGCGAGAAAGCGTCGATCTCCAGGCCCTCGACGATCCGGTACTTGCCGTTCTCCGTCGTCACGGGAAAACCGAAGACCACGTCCTTGGGGATGCCATATTCGCCATTGGACGGCACGCCCATGGTCACCCATTCGCCGTTGGAGCCCAGTGCCCAGTCGCGCATGTGGTCGATGGCGGCGTTGGCTGCGGACGCCGCAGACGACAGGCCGCGCGCGGCGATGATGGCCGCGCCGCGCTTGCCGACGGTGGGCAGGAACACGTCCTTGTTCCACGCGGGATCGTTGATCGCATCCTTGACCGACTGGCCGTTGACCGTGGCGAAGCGGTAGTCGGCGTACATGGTGGGCGAGTGGTTGCCCCAGACGGTGAGCTTCTTGATGTCGCCGACCTTGAAGCCGCCCTTGGCCGCCAGCTGCGAGGCTGCGCGGTTGTGGTCCAGGCGCAGCATGGCGGTGAAGTTCTCGCGCGGCAGGTCGGGCGCGCTCTTCATGGCGATGTAGGCATTGGTGTTGGCCGGGTTGCCCACCACCAGCACCTTCACATCGCGCGAGGCGACCTGGTTGAGCGCCTTGCCCTGGGCCGTGAAGATCTGGGCGTTGGCCGCCAGCAGGTCGGCGCGCTCCATGCCAGGGCCGCGCGGGCGGGCGCCCACCAGCAGGGCGTAGTCGGTGTCCTTGAAGGCCTGCAGGGGGTCGGAGTGGGCTTCGATGCCGGCCAGCAGCGGGAAGGCGCAGTCTTCGAGCTCCATGATCACGCCCTTGAGCGCGTTCTGCGCCTTTTCGTCCGGGATCTCCAGCAGCTGCAGGATGACGGGCTGGTCCTTGCCCAGCATCTCTCCGGAGGCGATGCGAAACAGCAGGGCGTAACCGATCTGGCCGGCGGCACCGGTGACTGCAACGCGGACGGGCTTCTTGCTCATGGGAAAACTCCAGGTGACTGAACGAGGAAAGAGTGTGTGGTGCAAGGCAGCACCAGCGCCAGTCATCAGCAGCCTCGTGCCCCGCAGAACAGCTCGCAAGTTTAGCGCCGAACCGCTGCAGTGGTCAATTTGTCTTATGTCTTATATAAGATTATGATGGGCTGCCTGGCCGGCTCGCGGCGCGCCTGGGCGCCCGCGCCTGGCGCCGGCGACCCGCGCCGCCCGCCGCCCCTGACGTCCACCACCCATGTCCTCAGTCGCTCCCCCCGCCTCCGACGGCGCCGCGGTCCCCGGCGGCGGCGCCCTGTCCCAGGCGCCGGCCTTCAGCCCGCTCTACCAGCAGATCAAGGGCCTGATCCTGCACAGCCTGCAGCACGGCGAGTGGAAGCCGGGCGAGGCCATCCCCAGCGAGATCGATCTGGCGGCGCGCTTTCGCGTCAGCCAGGGCACCGTACGCAAGGCCATCGACGAGCTGGCTGCGGAGAACCTGCTCGTGCGACGCCAGGGCAAGGGCACCTTCGTCGCCACGCACGCCGAGCAGCAGGTGCAGTACCGCTTCCTGCGGCTGCAGCCCGACCGCGGCGACGTGCACGAGGAAGGCCCTGCGCAGCGCACCATCCTGGAATGTCGCCGCCAGCGCGCCAGCGCCGAGGTGGCGCGCGCCCTGGCGCTGCGCACCGGCGACGGCGTCGTCTACGTGCGGCGCGTGCTGGCCTTCGCCGAGGTGCCGACCATCCTCGAGGAAATCTGGCTGCCCGGCCATGCCTTCAAGGGACTGACGGCTGAGCAGATGGCCTCCTACCAGGGGCCGACCTATGCCATGTTCGAGCTGGACTTCGGTGTGCGCATGGTGCGCGCCGAGGAAAAGCTGCGCGCTGTGCTGCCCGATGCCGCCCAGGCCGAAGGGCTGGGCGTGAGCCCGGCCACCCCGCTGCTGAGCGTCGAGCGCCTGGCCTACACCTACAACGACGTCCCCATGGAGCTGCGCCGCGGCCTCTACCGGACCGATACCCACTACTACCGCAACGAGCTGAACTGATCCGCCCGAGACGGCGCTGCCGCGCCATGGGGCCTGCGGGGATGCCCCTGCCAGCCCCTCCCGGCCGCTGGTACGCAGTTGCCGCAGCCCGCGGTTGTTGCATTGCAATAGAATTTTGGGTTGGTCGCGCACAACCGATTACAACGCAGTTACATCCACCGAGGACCCACGCCATGAATGAGCCTGCCAAGAAACGGCCTGAATTTCGCAACCTGAACCTGTTCAGCGACATCCCGACCTATCGCCTGCCGCTGGCGGCCCTGGTGTCCATCCTGCACCGCGTGAGCGGCCTGCTGATGCTGGTGCTGCTGCCGCTGATCATCTGGATGTTCGACAAGTCCGTGTCCTCGGAGATCTCCTTCGGCACCTTCCGCGCGGCCTTCAACGCGGGCATCGGCTTCGTGCCCGCCTGGCTGCTCAAGCTGGTGGTGCTGGCGCTGATCTGGGCCTACCTGCACCACCTGTTCGCCGGCGTGCGCCACCTGTGGATGGACGTGACGCACCACACCACCAAGGAATTTGGCCGCCAGACGGCCCTGGCCACCCTGGTGGCCGCCGTCGTGCTGACTGCGCTGCTGGGCGCCAAGCTGTTCGGCCTGTACTGATCCCCCGCTGAAGGAGTAAAACCATGGCCGATACCACCTATGGCTACAAGCGCACCGTCGTCGGTGCCCACTACGGCTGGCGCGACTTCCTGGTCCAGCGCATCACCGCCGCCCTGATGACCGCCTTCACCCTGCTGCTGCTGGCGAAGGTGTTGCTGGTCTCCGGGCCGATCGGCTACGACACCTGGGCCGGCATCTTCGCCCCGCAATGGATGAAGGCCTTCACCTTCGCGGTCATCGTGGCGCTGATCTGGCACGCCTGGGTGGGCGCGTGCAGCATCTGGTACGACTACGGCAAGCCGGCCGGCGTGCGCCTGCTGCTGCAGTCCCTGACGGCCATCTGGCTGGTCGCCTGCGGCGGCTGGGCGGTGCAGGTGCTGTGGCGCCTGTGACGTCGCCCCACCGCGCCCCCGCCCTCCCGGAAACCCACCGCACATCGCTCCCACGACCATGAGTTACACCCAAAAAGATATCGCCCGCCGCAAGTTCGACGTCGTCATCGTCGGGGCCGGCGGCTCCGGCATGCGCGCCTCGCTGGAGCTGTCGCGCGCCGGCCTGTCGGTCGCCTGCCTGTCCAAGGTCTTCCCCACGCGCTCGCACACCGTCGCTGCCCAGGGCGGCGTCTCGGCCGCCCTCGGCAACATGAGCGAAGACAACTGGCACTACCACTTCTACGACACCATCAAGGGCGGCGACTGGCTGTCCGACCAGGATGCGGTCGAATTCATGTGCCGCGAGGCGCCCAAGGTGGTGATCGAGCTGGAGCACTTCGGCATGCCGTTCGACCGCAACCCGGACGGCACCATCTACCAGCGCCCCTTTGGCGGCCACACCGCCAACTACGGCGAAAAGCCCGTGCAGCGCGCCTGCGCCGCGGCCGACCGCACCGGCCACGCCATGCTGCACACGCTCTACCAGCAGAACGTCGCCTCCAAGACCAACTTCTTCGTCGAATGGATGGCGCTGGACCTGATCCGCAACAGCCGCGGCGAGGTGGTGGGCGTCACGGCCCTGGAGCTGGAGACCGGTGACCTGTACGAGCTGCACGCCAAGGCCGTGCTGCTGGCCACCGGCGGCGCGGGCCGCATCTTCGCCGCCTCGACCAACGCCTTCATCAACACCGGCGACGGCCTCGGCATGGCAGCGCGCGCCGGCATTCCGCTGCAGGACCTGGAGTTCTGGCAGTTCCACCCCACGGGCGTGGCCGGCGCGGGCGTGCTGCTGACCGAGGGCTGCCGGGGCGAGGGCGCGATCCTGCTCAACAGCGAGGGCGAGCGCTTCATGGAGCGCTACGCACCGACCTTGAAGGACCTGGCGCCACGCGACTTCGTCTCGCGCTCCATGGACCAGGAGATCAAGGAAGGGCGCGGCTGCGGTCCCAACAAGGACTACATCCTGATGAAGCTCGACCACCTGGGCGCCGACACCATCAGGAAGCGCCTGCCCTCGGTGGAGGAGATCGGCCACAACTTCGCCAACGTGGACATCACCAAGGAGCCCATCCCCGTGGTGCCCACCATCCACTACCAGATGGGCGGCATCCCGACCAACGTCCACGGCCAGGTCGTGACCTGGGACGGCGAGAAGAACAACGTCGTGCCCGGCCTGTACGCCGTGGGCGAGTGCGCCGCCGTGTCGGTGCACGGCGCCAACCGCCTGGGCACCAACTCGCTGCTGGACCTGCTGGTCTTCGGCAAGTCGGCAGGTCGCCACATCGTGCAGTTCGTGCGCGACTTCGGCGACCACCACGAGGTGCCGGCGAACGCGGCCGAGCGCACGCTCGAGCGCCTGAACCAGCTCGAGGGCGCATCGGACGGCATCTACGCCCAGGACCTGGCCAACGAGATCCGCCAGACCATGCAGCAGCACGCGGGCGTGTTCCGCACGCAAAAGAGCATGGACGAGGGCGTGGAGAAGATCGCCGAGATCCGCAAGAAGGTCGCCGCCATCGGCCTGAAGGACAAGTCCAAGGTCTGGAATACCGCCCGCATGGAGGCGCTGGAAGTCGACAACCTGATCGAGGCCGCGCAGGCCACGATGGTCTCCGCCGCTGCGCGCCACGAGTGCCGCGGCGCGCACACCGTGGCGGACTACGAGCACCCCGCCGACCACCCCGAGCACCCCCTGGGACGCAACGACCAGGAATGGCTCAAGCACACGCTGTGGCACAGCGCGACCAACAGCCTGACCTACAAGCCCGTGAACATGCAGCCCCTGACGGTGGAGAGCATTCCGCCGCGGGTGCGCACGTTCTGACACCGCCGCTGCCACGAGAGAGATCCGCCATGCAACGCACTTTCAAGATCTACCGTTACGACCCGGACAAGGACGCCAAGCCCTACATGCAGACCGTGCAGGTGGAGCTCGACGGCCACGAGCGCATGCTGCTCGACGCGCTGGTCAAGCTCAAGGCGCAGGACCCATCCCTGTCGTTTCGCCGCTCCTGCCGCGAGGGCGTGTGCGGCTCGGACGCCATGAACATCAATGGCAAGAACGGCCTGGCCTGCCTGACCAACATGAAGACGCTGCCCGGCGACATCGTCCTGAAGCCCCTGCCCGGGCTGCCGGTGATCCGCGACCTGATCGTGGACATGACGCAGTTCTTCGACCAGTACCACTCGATCAAGCCCTACCTGCAAAACGACGAGCCGGTCTCCGCCTCCAAGGAGCGCCTGCAGTCGCCCGAGGAGCGCGAGGAACTGAACGGCCTGTACGAGTGCATCCTGTGCGCGAGCTGCTCCACCGCCTGCCCGAGCTTCTGGTGGAACCCGGACAAATTCGTCGGCCCGGCGGGTCTGCTGCAGGCCTACCGCTTCATCGCCGACAGCCGCGACAAGGCCACGGGCGAGCGCCTGGACAACCTGGAAGACCCGTACCGGCTGTTTCGCTGCCACACCATCATGAACTGTGTGGACGTGTGCCCCAAGGGCCTCAAGCCCGCAGCCGCGATCAGCAAGATCCGCGAGCTGATGGTGCGCCGTGCCATCTGAAACCCCGAAGCCGACACCTCGGGCCGACGACGCAGCGCAGTGGCTCGACGAGCGCGAGACCGCCGTGCTGCGCTGGCGCTGCCGGCGCGGCCTGGTGGAGAACGACCTGTTCATCGAGCGCTTCTTCAACCGCCACGGCCAGCGCCTGAGCACCGCCCAGGCGCGCGGCATCGCCCGGCTCATGGACCTGTCCGACAACGACCTGCTGGACCTGCTGCTTGCCCGCAAGGAGCCGTCCGGCGACCTGGACACCGAGGAGGTGCGCATGGTGCTCGCCCAGATGCGCTCGCGCCCCTGAGCGGTCCCACCCTGCCCTTTCACCCCTGTCCGTCCCTCCTGCCCCAAACCATCGAAGGAAACCGCAAATGAAACTGGCCGACAACAAAGCCACGCTCTCGTTCAGCAACGGCAGCCCGAGCGTGGAGCTTCCCATCTACCACGGCACCATCGGGCCAGATGTCGTCGACATCCGCAAGCTCTACGGCCAGACGGGCATGTTCACCTACGACCCGGGCTTCCTGTCCACGGCGTCGTGCCAGTCGTCGATCACCTACATCGATGGCGACAAGGGCGAGCTGCTCTACCGCGGCTATCCCATCGAGCAGCTGGCCACCAAGTGCGACTACCTCGATACCTGCTACCTGCTGCTCAACGGCGAACTGCCCAACGAAGGCCAGCGCGACGAGTTCCATCGGCTGGTGCTCAAGCACACCATGGTCAACGAGCAGATGCAGTTCTTCCTGCGGGGCTTCCGGCGCGACGCCCACCCGATGGCCGTGCTGACGGGCCTGGTGGGGGCCCTGTCGGCCTTCTACCACGACAGCACCGACATCAACAATCCCGAGCACCGCCACATCGCCGCCATCCGGCTGATCTCCAAGATGCCGACGCTGGTGGCGATGGCGTACAAGTACGGCAAGGGCGAGCCCTACATGTACCCGCGCAACGAGCTGAGCTATGCGGGCAACTTCCTGCGCATGATGTTTGGCACGCCCTGCGAGGACTACAAGGTCAACCCGGTGCTCGAGCGCGCCATGGACCGCATCTTCATCCTGCACGCGGACCACGAGCAGAACGCCTCCACCTCCACCGTGCGCCTGTGCGGCAGCTCGGGCACCAACCCGTTCGCGGCGATTGCCGCCGGCGTGGCCTGCCTGTGGGGTCCGGCGCACGGCGGTGCCAACGAGGCGGCGCTGAACATGCTCGAAGACATCCAGGCCAACGGCGGCATCGAGAAGGTCGGCGAGTTCATCAACCAGGTCAAGGACAAGAACTCGGGCGTGCGCCTGATGGGCTTTGGCCACCGCGTGTACAAGAACTACGACCCGCGCGCCAAGCTGATGCAGGAGACCACCAACGAGGTGCTCGAAGCCCTGGGTCTGCACAACGACCCGCTGTTCGCCCTGGCCAAGAAGCTCGAGCAGATCGCCCTGGAGGACGACTACTTCGTGCAGCGCAAGCTCTACCCGAACGTGGATTTCTACTCGGGCATCGTGCAGCGCGCCATCGGCATTCCGACCAAGCTGTTCACCGGCATCTTCGCGCTGGCGCGCACCGTGGGCTGGATCGCGCAGCTCAACGAGATGATCGCCGACCCGGAGTACAAGATCGGCCGCCCGCGCCAGCTGTTCGTCGGCTCGCCGCGCCGCGACGTGCCGGAGCTGGCCCAGCGCTGATCGGGCACTCGCCCTTGCGGCCAGGGCCGCGCGCCTTGCCCCCAGGCCCGCAGGTGCAATGCTTGCGGGCTTTTTCGTTTCCGCGCGGCGTGGCCTAAAATCGGGCGCTGGCCCCGCGCCACCGTCCCTTGGCCACCGAGACACCACGAAAGAGAGAAACCCCGATGAAATCACGCGCAGCCGTCGCCTTTGCCGCCGGGCAACCCCTTGAAATCGTCGAGATCGACGTCGCACCGCCCCAGGCCGGCGAGGTGCTGGTGCGCATCACGCACACGGGCGTGTGCCACACGGACGCCTTCACGCTCTCCGGTGACGATCCCGAAGGGGTGTTTCCGGCCGTGCTGGGCCACGAGGGCGCAGGCATCGTGGTCGAGGTCGGCAAGGGTGTGACCAGCGTGAAGCCCGGCGACCACGTGATCCCGCTCTACACCGCCGAATGCGGCCAATGCCTGTTTTGCCAAAGCGGCAAGACCAACCTGTGCGTGGCCGTGCGCGCGACCCAGGGCAAGGGCCTGATGCCCGACGGCACGACGCGCTTTTCCTACAACGGCCAGCCGATCTACCACTACATGGGCTGCTCGACGTTTTCCGAGTACACCGTGGTGGCCGAGGTCTCGCTCGCCAAGGTCAGCCCCGACGCCAACCCCGAGCAGGTCTGCCTGCTGGGCTGCGGCGTGACCACCGGCCTGGGCGCCGTGAAAAACACAGCCAAGGTGCAGCCCGGCGACTCGGTCGCCGTGTTCGGCCTGGGCGGCATCGGCTTGGCCGTGGTGCAGGGCGCCAAGCTCGCGGGCGCCGGGCGCATCATCGCCATCGACACCAACCCGGCCAAGTTCGAGCTGGCGCGCACCTTCGGCGCCACCGACTGCGTCAATCCCAAGGACCACGAGCAACCGATCCAGCAGGTCATCGTGGAGATGACGGGCTGGGGCGTGGACCACAGCTTCGAGTGCATCGGCAACGTGCAGGTCATGCGCGCCGCGCTGGAATGCGCGCACCGCGGCTGGGGCCAGAGCGTGATCATCGGCGTGGCCGGCAGCGGCCAGGAGATCAGCACCCGGCCCTTCCAGCTGGTCACCGGCCGCAGGTGGCTGGGCACGGCGTTTGGCGGCGTCAAGGGCAGGAGCGAACTGCCCGGCATGGTCGAGGACGCCATGGCCGGTCGCATCCAGCTCGCGCCCTTTGTCACCCACACCATGCCGCTTGCGGACATCAACGAAGCCTTCGAACTGATGCACCGGGGTGAATCCATCCGCTCGGTCGTGCATTTCGCGGACTGAAGGCTGGCAAGAAAACCGGCGCTGCCACCAGAAAAAGGAGCCTCCCATGACTGCAACGCTTGAGCTGCTCAGCACCCACGCCTGCTTCGGCGGCGAGCAGCGCTTCTATCGGCACGCCTCGCGCGAGACCGGGCTGCCCATGCGCGCTTCGGTGTACCTGCCGCCCAAGGCGCTGGACGGCGCGCCGGTGCCGGCGCTCGTCTACCTGGCGGGGCTGACCTGCACCGAAGAGACCTTCCCGACCAAGGCGGGCGCACAGCGCCTTGCGGCCGAGCTGGGCCTCGCCCTGATCGCCCCCGACACCAGCCCGCGCGGCGCCGAGATCCCGGGCGAGGCGGATGCCTGGGATTTCGGAGTGGGCGCGGGCTTTTATCTGGACGCCACGCAGGCGCCCTGGTCGGCGCACTGGCGCATGGAAAGCTGGCTGCTGGCAGAGTTGCTCCCGCTGCTGGCCGATGCCCTGCCGATCGACGGCCAGCGCCTGGGCCTCACGGGCCACAGCATGGGCGGCCATGGCGCCCTCACCCTGGCGCTGCGCCACCCGGGCCGCTTCAGGAGCGTCTCGGCCTTCGCGCCGATCTGCGCGCCGACGCGCTGCCCCTGGGGCGAGAAGGCCTTCACCGGCTACCTGGGCGCCGACCGCACCGCCTGGAGCGCGCACGACGCCACCGAATTGATGAGCAGCCACCGGGCCGCGCCCTATCCGGAGGGCATACTGATCGACCAGGGCCTGGACGACAAATTCCTGGCCGAGCAGCTCCATCCCCACCTGTTCGAGGCCGCCTGCGAAGCCGCCGGGCAGCCGCTCACGCTGCGCCGCCACGCGGGCTACGACCACGGCTACTATTTCGTGCAGACCTTCATGGACGACCACCTGCGCCACCACGCGCGGCAGCTGCTGGGCACCTGAATCCACGCGCCCTGCGGCAGGGCAGGCGGCCTCTAAGCACAGCCGGCCGTGCGTGATCTATTGGCAAAACGGGGCCAGCGCCCCACAATGGGAGGCATCGCGCCCTGCGGGAGCCGCATGCAACGCGCCACGGCCCGGACAACCCCGTTGCCCGGGCCTTTGTCCGTCCAGGAAGCGTTGCCGACCCGCGAAGGCGATCCAGACAACCATACGAACATCCCGAACGGAGCCCCACCATGCAGCGCAAGCCTGCCATCACCCTGTCCTCACTCGACTTCGAGCGCCTGGAGTCGCTGCTGGAGAAGAGCACGGCCGCCTTCCCCGGGCGCGAGCAGCTCGAAACCGAGCTGGACCGGGCTGACGTGCTGGATCCCAAGGACATGCCGCCCAACGTGGTGACTATGAATTCCACCGTGCAGTTCACCATCCTGGAGACGGGCAAGACCAGCACCCTCACCCTGGTCTATCCCCGTGACATGGATGGCGACAGCGCCAAGGTCTCGGTGTTCGCGCCGGTGGGCATCGCCCTGCTCGGGCTGGCGGTGGGCGACGAGTTCCAGATGCCCAGCCCCACGGGACAGGTGACGGTGCGGGTCGACTCGATCACCTACCAGCCGGAGAGCGCGGGCGAGCTGCACCGCTGACCGGCGCCCAGCGCGCAGGTGCAAAGGCAGCCGAGGCTGCCTTTTTTCATGGCCGCGCGCCGGCCGCGCGCCAGCGGCTCAGGCCGCCAAGGCCAGGCGCCGGCGGGCCGCCTCGTACTCGGCCTTCAGGCGCGCGATCAGCTCTGCGGCCGGGCGCACGGCGTCCACCACCCCGATGCCCTGGCCGCAGCCCCAGATGTCCTTCCAGGCCTTGGTCGATGCGCCGCCGAAATTCATCTTGCTCGGGTCCGACTCCGGCAGGTTCTCCGGGTCCAGGCCAGCCGCGCGGATCGAGGGCGCGAGGTAGTTGCCGTGCACGCCGGTGAACAGATTGCTGTAGACGATGTCGTCCGAATTGCACTCGACGATGGCCTGCTTGTAGGCCTCCTGTGCGCGCGCCTCGTCGGTGGCGATGAAGGCCGAGCCGATGTAGGCGAGGTCGGCCCCCATGGCCTGTGCCGCCAGCACGGCATCACCCGTGGCGATCGCGCCCGACAGCGCCAGCGGGCCGTCGAACCACTGGCGGATCTCCTGCACCAGCGCAAAGGGGCTCTTCACGCCGGCGTGGCCACCGGCGCCGGCCGCCACGGCGATCAGGCCATCGGCGCCCTTCTCGATCGCCTTGCGCGCGAACTTGTTGTTGATGACGTCGTGCAGCACGATGCCGCCCCAGCCGTGCACCGCCTGGTTCACGTCCTCGCGGGCGCCCAGGGACGTGATCACGATCGGCACCTTGTAGCGCGCGCAGACCTCCATGTCGTGCTCCAGGCGGTCGTTGCTGCGGTGCACGATCTGGTTGATCGCAAAGGGCGCGGAGGGCTGGTCGGGGTTCGCCTTGTCCCAGGCCGCCAGGGTCTCGGTGATCTCCGCAAGCCACTCCTCGAGCTGGGAGGCCGGGCGCGCGTTGAGCGCGGGCATGGAGCCGACGATGCCGGCCTTGCATTGCTCGATGACGAGCTTGGGGTTGCTGATGATGAACAGCGGCGAGCCGATGACGGGCAGGCGCAGTTTCTGCAGGATGGGTGGCAGGGCCATGGTGGTCTCCGGCGGGCGGGCGTCTCGCGCCGCCCTGGTCATGCTGGGGAAAAAGGGATGAGGGCAGGAGCGGCCGCACCGCCCGCAGCGTGGACGCGTGCAGCCGGCCTGCCCGGCGGCAGGCTCAGAAGGCTTCCGGTGCCAGCGCCATGACGCTGGCCGCCCCGTGCACGACCTCGTCGCGCAGGCCCGGGGCGCGCACCAGGATGTGCTCGGCGTAGAAGCGCGCGGTGGCGATCTTGGCCTGCAGGAAGGCGTCGTCCTGTCCCTGGCCGGACAGCTTCTCGGCCACCAGCAGCGCACGCGCGAGCTGCCAGCCGGCCACCAGGTTGCCGGCCAGCATCAGGTAGGGGACGCTGCCCGCGTAGGCTGCGTTGGGATCGGCCTTGGCACTGCCGGCGATGAACTCCACCACGTCCAGGAAAGCCTGGCGCGCCGCCGTGAGGCGCGCTGCCGTGGCGCGCGCCGCCTCGCTGCCGCTAGCGGCCAGCTGCGCTTCGGTCTTCTCGATCTGCGCGGCGATGGCGCGTGCCGTCGCGCCACCATCGCGCGCCGTCTTGCGGCCCACCAGGTCGTTGGCCTGGATGGCCGTCGTGCCCTCGTAGATGGGCAGGATGCGCGCGTCGCGGTAGTACTGCGCGGCGCCGGTCTCTTCGATGAACCCCATGCCGCCGTGCACCTGCACGCCCAGCGACGTGACCTCCAGGCTCATCTCGGTGGAGTAGCCCTTGACCAGCGGCACCATGAATTCGTAGAAGGCCGCGTTGTCGCGCCGCACGCTTTCGTCCGGGTGGTGGTGCGCCGCGTCGTAGGCGGCGGCCGC
>NZ_ALEE01000486.1 GCF_000282995.1 Melaminivora alkalimesophila | reverse complement strand
CGGCCGCCACCAGCGCCATGGCGCGGCAGCCTTCGGTCAGGGCACGCATGGTCATCAGCATGCGGCGCACGTCCGGGTGGTGGATGATGGTGGCGCTGCCGCGCACGCTGCCGTCCACCGGCCGGCTCTGCACGCGCTCGCGGGCGTAGGCGACGGCCTTCTGGTAGGCGCGCTCGGCGATGGCGATGCCCTGCACGCCCACCGCGTAGCGCGCGGCGTTCATCATGATGAACATGTATTCGAGGCCGCGGTTTTCCTCGCCCACCAGATAGCCCACCGCGCCGCCTTGGTCGCCGAACTGCAGCACCGCCGTGGGCGAGGCCTTGATGCCCAGCTTGTGCTCGATGGACACGCAGTGCACGTCGTTGCGCGCCCCGAGCGAGCCGTCCTCGTTGACCAGGAACTTCGGCACCACGAACAGGCTGATGCCCTTGACGCCCTCGGGGGCGCCTGCCACGCGCGCCAGCACCAGGTGGACGATGTTGTCCGCCATGTCGTGCTCGCCGTAGGTGATGAAGATCTTGGTGCCGAACAGCTTGTAGGTGCCGTCGGGCTGGGCGTCGGCGCGCGTGCGCACCAGCGCGAGATCCGAGCCCGCCTGGGGTTCGGTCAGGTTCATGGTGCCGGTCCACTCGCCCGAGACCAGCTTCTCCAGGTAGGTGCTCTTGAGTTCGTCGCTGCCGGCCGTGAGCAGCGCCTCGATGGCACCGTCGGTGAGCAGCGGGCACAGGGCAAAGCTCAGGTTGGCGCTGTTGAGCATTTCCACGCAGGCCGCGCCGATGGTCTTGGGCAGGCCCTGACCGCCGAAGTCGGTGGGGTGCTGCAGCCCCTGCCAGCCGCCCTCGGTGAACTGCGCGTAGGCCTGCCGGAAGCCCGGCGTGGTGCTCACGGCGCCGTCCTTCCAGGACGAGGGGTTCTGGTCGCCCGGCACGTTCAGCGGCGCGACCACGCCCTCGTTGAAGCGCGCGCACTCCTCCAGCACGGCCGCGGCGGTGTCCAGCCCCGCTTCCTCGAAGCCGGGCATCTGCGCGACCTGCGCGATGTCGGCCAGATGCTCGATGGCAAACAGCATGTCCTTGACGGGAGCGGTGTAGCTCATGACTTCCTCGACGATGTCAGCGTGAAAACAAAGAAAACCGGCAGATGTGGTCAAAAAAAAGGCATCGCAAGCGATGCCTTGGCGCGCCGTGGTGCGAGCGCGGTGCGGTCCTTACAGGGCCTTGATGAGCTCGGGCACGGCCTCGAACAGGTCGGCCTCCAGGCCGTAGTCGGCCACGCTGAAGATCGGCGCCTCGGGGTCCTTGTTGATGGCCACGATGACCTTGGAGTCCTTCATGCCCGCCAGGTGCTGGATGGCGCCGGAGATGCCCAGGGCGATGTAGAGCTGCGGGGCGACGATCTTGCCTGTCTGGCCGACCTGCAGGTCGTTCGGGGCGTAGCCGGCGTCCACCGCCGCGCGCGAGGCACCGATGGCGGCGCCCAGCTTGTCGGCCAGGGGCGTGAGCACTTCCTGGAACTTCTCGGCGCTGCCCAGGGCCCGGCCGCCGGAGATCACGACCTTGGCGGCCGTGAGGTCGGGGCGGTCGCTCTTGGTCACCTCGCGGCCGACGAAGCTGCTCTTGCCGGCGTCGGCGACGGCCTGCACGGTCTCCACGGCGGCGCTGCCGCCGGGG
>NZ_ALEE01000485.1 GCF_000282995.1 Melaminivora alkalimesophila | reverse complement strand
CCGCCGGTGGCGGGCGCGGCGTCGAAGCCGGTGCCGCGCACGGTGATGACCTTCACGCTGTCGCTGCTTTGCACGGTGGCGACGGCGTTGCCGGCGTAGATCGGGCGCTCGAAGGTGTCGGGGCTTTCCACCTTGGTGATGTCACTGATCTGCGCGACGTCCAGCTTGGCGGCCACGCGCGGCGCGACGTTCTTGCCGCTGGCAGTGGCGGGAAACAGGATGTGGCTGTAGCCGCCGGCCTGGGCCAGCTCCAGCACCTGGGCCGCGAGGTTCTCGGCCAGGGCATCCTTGAGCGAGGCGCCGTCGGCGTGCAGCACCTTGGTGACGCCGGCGATCTGGCTGGCGGCCTGGGCCGCGGCGCCGGCGTTCTCACCGGCGACCAGCACGTGCACGTCGCCGCCACAGGCAAGGGCGGCGGTGACGGTGTTGAGGGTGGCGCCCTTCAGGCTGGCGTTGTCGTGTTCTGCGATGACGAGTGCGGTCATGGGATGTTCTCTCCTTATCCTGGGCGGGCCTTCAGAGGACCTTGGCCTCGTTCCTGAGCTTCTCGACGAGGGTCGCCACGTCGGGCACCTTCACGCCGGCGCCGCGCTTCGGGGGCTCCGCCACCTTGAGCGTCTTCAGGCGCGGGGCGATGTCCACGCCGAGGTCCTCGGGCTTGAGGGTGTCGAGCTGCTTCTTCTTGGCCTTCATGATGTTGGGCAGCGTCACATAGCGCGGCTCGTTCAGGCGCAGGTCGGTCGTGACCACGGCCGGCAGCGACAGCTGCACGGTCTCCAGGCCGCCGTCCACCTCGCGCGTGACGCTCACCTTGTCGCCCGCGACTTCGACCTTGCTGGCGAAGGTGCCCTGCGGCAGGTCGGCCAGCGCGGCGAGCATCTGGCCGGTCTGGTTGGCGTCGTCGTCGATCGCCTGCTTGCCCAGGATCACCAGCTGGGGCTGTTCCTTGTCCACCACCGCCTTGAGCAGCTTGGCCACCGCCAGGGGCTGCAGCTCGACGTCGGCCGGGGTCTCCACCAGGATGGCGCGGTCGGCGCCGATGGCCATGGCGGTGCGCAGCGTCTCCTGCGCCTGCGTGGGGCCGCAGGAGATGGCGATGACCTCGGTGACGGCACCCTTTTCCTTCAGGCGCACGGCCTCTTCGACGGCGATCTCGTCAAAGGGGTTCATGCTCATCTTGACGTTGGCGGTGTCCACACCCGTGCCGTCCGACTTGACGCGGACCTTCACGTTGTAGTCCACCACGCGCTTGACGGGGACCAAGACCTTCATTGCGGCTCCTTCGAGGATGGTTGATAGCTGGCTGGATTGACGTTCACGTAAACCTGCTCATTCTATGGCGCACTGCAACATGCGAACAGGGCCACAGAACAAAACGAACGATCGTGCTTTTATTGATTATGCCAGCGCAGCGGCCACCGGTCGATCCCGCGGGCGACAGCCGGGCCGGCTTCAGGACCCGGAGCCGCCGGCCGGCGTCTTCCAGGCCGGCTGGCGCTTCTCGGCGAAGGCGCGCGCACCTTCCTGGGCGGCCTCGTCCATCATGTTGGTGGCCATGGCCTGGCCGGCGAGCTGGTAGGCCGCCTCCAGCCCCAGCTCGCGGTGCTGGTAGACCACGGCCTTGCCCATGGCGACGGCGACGCGCGGCTTCTCGACGATGGAGCGCACCAGCGCCTCCACCTCGGCATCGAGCTGCCCCGGCGGCGCCACGCGGTTGACCAGGCCTTCGGCCAGCGCCGTGCGCGCGTCGATGAAGTCGCCGGTGAGCAGCATCTCCATGGCGCGCTTGGCCGGCACGTTGCGCACCAGCGGAACGCTCGGCGTCGCACAGAACAGGCCGTAGTGGATGCCGCTGGTGGCAAAGCTTGCCTCCTCGCTGGCGACGGCCAGGTCGCACTGGGCGACCAGCTGGCAGCCGGCGGCGGTCGCCATGCCCTGCACCCGCGCGATCACCGGCACCGGCAGCCGGTGGATGGACAGCATCACGCGGCTGCACTGCGTGAACAGCTGCTGGTACCAGGCCATGTCCGGATTGGCCGCCATGTCCTTGAGGTTGTGGCCGGCGCAGAAGGCCTTGCCCTGCGCGGCCAGCACCACCGCCCGGGCGTCCGCGTCGCTGGCCACCGCATCCAGGGCGGCCTGCAGCGCCTCCAGCATCTCGCTGCCCAGCGCATTGAAGCGCTTGGGGTCGTTCAGTGTCAGGGTGTGCACGCCGCGCGCGTCGCGCTGCGCCAGCACCAGTGCCTGCTCATCGGTCATGGCGGGTCTTCCTTCCGGTCGGGTGGGTGCGCCTCACAGATCGGCCAGCACGCGCAGGTGCGCCTCCACGCTGCGCGCGAGCGGCCCCATCATGTAGCCGCCTTCCAGGCACGAGACGATGCGGCCCTTGGAGAAACGCCGCGCCACGTCCTTGATGCGCATGGTGATCCAGGTGTAGTCCTGCTCGGTCAGGCCGAGCTGGCCCATGTCGTCGTCGCGGTGGGCGTCGAAGCCGGCGGAGACGAAAATCATCTCGGGCCTGAAGGCCTCCAGCCGCGGCATCCAGAGCATCTCCACGATGTCGCGCACGTCCATGCCCTTGGTGTAGGCCGGCACCGGCACGTTGAGCATGTTCTCGGCCGGGTGCTGGTCGCCGCTGAAAGGGTAGAAGGGGTGCTGGAAGATGCCCACCATCAGCACCCGCGGATCGCCGGCGAGGATGTCCTCGGTGCCGTTGCCGTGGTGCACGTCGAAATCCACCACCGCGACGCGCTTGAGGTGGTAGCGCGACAGGGCGTACTTCGCGGCGATGGCGACGTTGTTGAAGAAGCAAAAGCCCATGGCCTTGGCGCGCTCGGCGTGGTGGCCGGGCGGGCGCACGCTGCAAAAGGCGTTCTCCAGCTCGCCCGTCATGACCGCATCGGTGGCGGCCACCGCGGCCCCGGCGGCGCGCAGGGCGGCCTGCCAGGTGTGGCGGTTCATCGCGGTGTCGGTGTCGATCTGCACATGCGCCGGGCCGCCTGCGTCCTCTTCCTCGATGAGGCGCTCGCTCATGCCGCGCAGCGAGGCGACGTACATGCGGTCGTGCGCCAGCTCGATGTCGGCGAGCGAGGCCAGCGGCACGTCGCGCCGCTCCAGCGCATCGGCCAGACCCGAGGCGATCAGGCGGTCCTCGATGGCGTCCAGGCGCGCCGGACATTCGGGGTGGCCGGCGCCCATCTCGTGCAACCAGAAATCGCGATGGCTGTAGTAGCCCGTCTTGCCTGCCGTCATTTGCCGCTTGCCCCTGGGTGTTTTTCGGATAACGTCGCGCCATCATGATGCATGCACAACACAGGATCCGGGCGCTGCTGGATCAGCTTAACACGGTGATCGTGGGCAAGGACGCCCAAGTCCAGGACTGCGTGGCCTGCCTGCTGGCAGGAGGGCACCTGCTCATCGAGGATGTGCCCGGCGTGGGCAAGACGACGCTCGCGCACGCGCTGGCACGCACCTTCGGGTTGCGGTTCGCGCGCGTGCAGTTCACGGCCGATCTGATGCCCAGCGACCTGACGGGCGTGTCGGTGTACGAGCGCGGCACGCAGGCCTTTGCCTTCCACCCCGGTCCGGTGTTCACGCAGGTGTTGCTGGCCGACGAGATCAACCGCGCCAGCCCCAAGACGCAAAGTGCGCTGCTCGAAGCCATGGAGGAGAAACAGGTTTCGGTGGAAGGCGCCACGCGTGCCCTGCCCCAACCCTTTTTCGTCATCGCCACCCAGAACCCGCACGACCAGCTGGGCACCTTCGCCCTGCCGGAGAGCCAGCTCGACCGCTTCCTGATGCGCATCTCGCTAGGCTACCCGGACCGCGCCGCCGAGCGGCTTTTGCTGGCCGGCAGCGACCGGCGCGACATGGTGGACAGCCTGCAGCCCCTGCTCGACGCCGAGGCGCTCGCCCAGCTGCAGCAGCAGGTGCTGGCGGTACACGCCGCCGAGCCCTTGCTCGACTACGTGCAGGACCTGATCGAGGCGACGCGCTCGGGCCGCTGGTTCCTGCAGGGCCTGTCGCCGCGCGCGGGCATCGCGCTGATGCGCGCGGCCAAGGCGCAGGCGCTGATCCAGGGGCGCGACTACGTGGCGCCGGACGATGTGCAGGCCATCCTGCCGCAGACCATCGCCCACCGGCTGG
>NZ_ALEE01000484.1 GCF_000282995.1 Melaminivora alkalimesophila | reverse complement strand
TGGTGCCGCTGGGCGACGCCGGGCGCGGCGCGGTGGAGCAGGTGCGGGCCATGGTCGAGGCGGTGGCGCCCTGATGCGGGGCCTGGCCGCGCGCTGGCGCAGCTGGTGGCAGGCGCGCCTGCCGCGCACCGACACGCTCGTGCTCGGGCAGCGCAACATCTATATCCTGCCGACGCGCTCGGGCTGGATGCTGGCGTTCACGCTGCTGGTGTTGCTGGTCGGCTCGATCAACTTCCAGCTCAACCTGGGTTACCTGCTGACCTTCCTGCTGGCGGGCAGCGCCGCGGCCAGCATTCCCCTGTGCCACGGCACGCTGCGCGGGCTCGGCCTGCATCTGCAGCCGCCGGAGCCGCAGTTCCTGGGCCATGCGGCGGTGCTGGAGCTGCAACTGAGCGCCAACCGCCGCCGACCGCGGCGCGCCGTCGCCCTGGCGGTGCACGGCAGCGGCCAGTGGGCGGTGGCGGAC
>NZ_ALEE01000483.1 GCF_000282995.1 Melaminivora alkalimesophila | reverse complement strand
ACGTGCCCGGCGGCGGCAGCGCCAGCGTGCGCGTCGCGTTCTCCCCGCAGCGGCGCGGGCTGCAGCCTATTCCCATGCTCACGGCGCAGACGCTCTATCCGCTGGGCGTGTTCCGCGTCTGGGCCCTGTGGCGGCCGGCCGCACAGGTCCTGATCTACCCGCGCCCGGAAGAGCCGCCGCCGCCGCTGCCGCCCGGCGAGCCGCGCAGCAGCGGCACGGGCGCCAGCACCAGCGCCCGCGGCGCCGGAGAGTTCGAAGGGGTGCGCGCCTACCAGCGTGGCGATCCGATGCGGCTGGTGGTCTGGAAGAAGGCGGCGCGCGCACTGGCGACCGACAGCGACGAGTTGGTCAGCCGCGACAGCCACCAGGACCAGCGCCACGACCTGTGGCTGGATGCCGCGGCGACCGGCCTGTCCGACCCGGAGGCGCGCCTGTCGCGCCTGGCGAGCTGGGTGCTGCAGGCCGACCGGCTGGGGCTGGACTATGGGCTGCGCCTGCCCGGCCTGCGCATCCCGCCGGCCGG
>NZ_ALEE01000482.1 GCF_000282995.1 Melaminivora alkalimesophila | reverse complement strand
CCCGCCGGCCGGCGGCAGCGCGCAGCGCCTGCGCTGCCTGGAAGCCCTGGCGCGCGCCTGATGACGACGCCCATGCGCGAGGCCACCATGCAATCGTTCCTGTCGCAGCTGCCGCGCGAGACCCGCGACACGCTGTTCCTGCTGCTGGTGATCGGCGCCTGCCTGGCGCCGCTGGCCGGCCATGTGCCGGCGTGGGCCAGCCTCACGGCTGCCGTGCTGCTGCTGTGGCGCGGCGTGCTCGCCTGGCGCCAGCTGCCGTTGCCAGGCCCGTGGAGCACACGCCTGGCGCTGGCGGCGGCGGTCGTGCTGACGCTGCTGTCGCACCGCACCCTGCTCGGCTATGAGCCCGGCGTGACGTTGATCTCCATGCTGCTGGCGCTCAAGACCCTGGAACTGCGCGCCCGGCGCGACGCCATGGTGGTCTTCTTCCTGGGCTTCTTCACGCTGCTGGCGAATTTCTTCTTCTCGCAATCCCTGGCGACGGCGGCGGCCATCCTGCTGGCGCTGCTCGGGCTGCTCACGGCGCTGGTGAATGCCCACCTGCCGGTGGGGCGCCCGCCCCTGCTGGAGAGCCTGCGCACCGCTGCCTCAATGGCGCTGCTGGGCGCACCCATCATGCTGGTACTGTTCCTGTTCTTCCCGCGCATGGCGCCTCTGTGGGGCGTGCCGGCCGACATGAACACCGGCAAGAGCGGGCTGTCGGGCCAGATGCGCATCGGCAGCGTGGCCGAGCTGGCGCTGGACGACAGTGTGGCGATGCGCGTGCGCTTCGAGACCCCGGGCGGCGAGCCGCCACCGCAGAGCGACCTGTATTTTCGCGGGCCGGTGCTCGGCATCTTCGATGGACGCGAGTGGCTGGCACTGTCTCAGCCGCAGGCCCAGGCCCGGTACTGGGCCACCCCGCCGCCGGCGCAGCTGGAAGTGCGCGGCGAGCCGCTGCGCTACGAGATCACGCTGGAGCCCAGCGCGCGGCCCTGGCTGCTGACGCTCGACGCCGCCGCCGAGGCCCCCAGCCTGCCGCAGGGCTGGCGCGCCTTCATGTCGCCGGAGCTGCAATGGCTGGCATCGCGGCCGGTCCTGAGCGTGATGCGCTACCGGGCGGAGAGCCACCTGGATTTCCGGCACGGGCCGCGCGACGAGGCGCGTGCGCTGCAGGCCTATCGCCAGCTCCCCGAGGGCCTGAACCCGCGCACCGCCGCCCTCGCCCGCGAACTCGCAGGCGGGGCCGGGCCCTCCAGCGGTGCACGCACCGATGCCTTCGTGCGTGCGGCGCTGCAGCGGCTGCGCACCGGCGGCTACCGCTACACGCTGGAGCCCGGGCTGTACGGCGAGCACACCGCCGACGAGTTCTGGTTCGAGCGCAAGGAGGGCTTCTGTGAACACATCGCCTCGGCGTTCGTGGTGCTGATGCGCGCCGGCGGCGTCCCTGCGCGCATCGTCACGGGCTACCAGGGCGGCCAGATGAACGCCATCGACGGCTACTGGACGGTGCGCCAGAGCGATGCCCACGCCTGGACGGAGGTCTGGATGCCCGAGCGCGGCTGGGTGCGCGTCGATCCCACCGCCTCCGTCGCGCCGGAGCGCATCGGCCTGCCGCAGCGTCTCGCGCCGACGCGCGGCGCGCTGGGCAACGCCGTGGGCACGGTCATCAGCCCGAACGCACTGCGCCAGCTGCGCGCGGTCTGGGAAGCGATGAACAACCGCTGGAACCAGTGGGTGCTGAACTACACCCAGGACCGGCAGCTGGACCTGTTGCGCAGCCTGGGTATGGAGTCGCCGACCTGGGAGGACCTGGTGCGCCTGCTGGGAGGTCTGGCGGTGGCGTCGGCGCTGGCCGGGATGGGGGTGGCGGCGCTGCGCCGGCGCCGCCAGGATCCGTGGCAGCGCCTGCTCGGTCAGGCACGCGCACGGTTGCTGCGCAGCGGCCTGGAGCTGGCCCCCCACGAGCCGCCGCGGCGCATGGCGCTGCGCGTGCGGCAGCAGCTCGGCAGCGACGGCGAGCCC
>NZ_ALEE01000481.1 GCF_000282995.1 Melaminivora alkalimesophila | reverse complement strand
CGGCCGACGCGCCGGCACCGGCAGAGACCGCCGCCGCCCCGGCCGCGACCGAGCCTGCGACGGGCGCCGCCGAGCCCGGCGCCACACAGCCTACCGACACCCCGGCCGCCGAAGGCGCGCAGACCGATGCCGCGGCGCAGGCACCCGCCGAGGCCGAGGCTCCGCCCGCCCAGGAACCCGCCGCACCGGCGCCTGCGCCCGCACCGGCACCCGCCCCTGCGCCCGTGAGCTACGAAGAGCCCAGCTTCTTCGATACGCTGATGGAAGACCCGCTGCTGCCCGGCACTGCCGCCGCGCTGATCCTGGCCCTGCTCGGCTATGGGGGCTTTCGCACATGGCAGAAGCGCCGCGCCGCGCAAGGCGTGGACAGCTCCTTCATGGAGAGCCGGCTGAAAGCCGACTCCTTCTTCGGAGTGAGCGGCGGCCAGCGCGTGGACACGGCCGCCAGCGAGCTGACCACTGGCTCCTCGTCCATGACCTACTCGCCCAGCCAGCTCGATGCGGGCGACGTGGACCCCGTGGCCGAGGCCGACGTCTACCTGGCCTATGGCCGCGACCTGCAAGCCGAGGAAATCCTCAAGGAAGCCCAGCGCCACCACCCCGATCGCGCCTCGATCCCTCTCAAGCTGGCAGAAATCTACGCCAAGCGCCAGGACCGCCGTGCGCTGGAGGCGGCCGCCACGGACGTGCAGCGGCTGACCGGCGGCCAGGGGCCCGACTGGGCACGGGTGGCCGACCTGGGCCGCAGCCTCGACCCGGAGAACCCCCTCTACCAGAGTGCCCCCCTGGGCAGCGCGGCCCCCGGCATGGGCGCCGCCGCCGCGGGCGCCGCCG
>NZ_ALEE01000480.1 GCF_000282995.1 Melaminivora alkalimesophila | reverse complement strand
GCGGCCGCCCCCGACTCGATCCTGCCCGACCTGGACCTCGACCTGGACCTGGACCTGCACGAGGCGCCTCCGGCACCGCCACCGGCGCCCAGCTCCTTTGCAGCGGCCGCGGCCAACGCGACGCTGGCGGCCCAGCAGCACCAGCCCGACGAGCCGTCCACGGCCGAGACCCCGCTGGAGGCGGCCAGCCCGGCCTCTGAGCTGCCCGCCATGGACCTCGATCTGGACATCCTGAGCGGACCCGCCCCGCTCGAGGCCCCGGCCGCCGAGCCTGCGCCCACCGAGCAGAGCGCGCTCGCCACCGAGCCCTCTCCGCTCGACATGGACCTGGAGTTTCCCGGCAGCAGCAGCAACAGCGACAGCGGCGACAGCAGCCCGACCACCGCGCCCGGCTCCCTGGAGTTCGACCTGGGCGACCTGTCGCTCGACCTGGGCGCTCCCGCTGCGGCCGCGTCCGCCGCCCCGGCGGCCGAGGCCCTGCCCGACGATCCCCTGGCCACGAAGCTCGCGCTTGCCGAGGAATTCCAGGCCATCGGCGACAGCGAAGGGGCCCGCGCCCTGGTCGAGGAAGTGATCGCCGAGTCCTCGGGCGACCTCAAGGCCCGCGCCCAGCGCCTGCTGACCGAGCTGGCCTGATGCCATGGAGCCGGCAAGGCAGGGCGTGCCAGCGCCTGCCCTGCCGGCCCCGGCCTTCGACGCCATGAGGATTGCGCTCGGGGTCAGCTACGCGGGCCAGGGCTACCACGGCTGGCAGAGCCAGCCCGGCGGAAACACCGTGCAGGACCGGCTGGAAGCGGCGCTCGCGCGCTTTGCCACCGAGCCGATCTCCACCGTGTGCGCCGGGCGCACCGACGCCGGCGTGCACGGCCTCATGCAGGTGGTGCACTTCGACACCCCGCTGCAGCGCCCGCCTTTTTCCTGGGTGCGCGGCACCAACACCTTCCTGCCGCCCGACATCGCCGTGCAGTGGGCGCACCCCGTCCCGCCGGGCTTCCACGCCCGCGCCAGCGCCCTGGGTCGCCGCTACGCCTATGTGCTGCTGCAGTCCCCGGTGCGCCCCAGCGTGGAGGCCGGTCGGGTGGGCTGGGTCTTTCGCGCGCTCGATGGGCAGGCCATGCGCGAGGCCGCCCGGCACCTGATCGGCGAACACGACTTCAGCTCCTTCCGCGCTGCCGGCTGCCAGGCCAGGACGCCGGTCAAGACCGTGCGGCGCATCGACATCCTGCAGCGTGGCGCTGCCCAGGCCGCAGTGCACGGCCTGGTCCCCTGCTACTGGCGCTTCGAATTCGAGGCCGACGCCTTCCTGCACCACATGATCCGCAACATCATGGGCTGCCTGGTCGCGGTCGGCCAGGGGCTCAAGCCGCCCGACTGGATGGGCGAGGTGCTGCAGGCGCGCTCGCGCGACGCCGCGGCGCCCACCTTCGCACCGGACGGCCTGTACTTCCTTGGACCGCAGTACGACCCGGCCTGGGGGCTGCCCGACCGGACGGCTGCTTATGATTGGCTGCCATGAGCAGCCCCTCGCCCCTGTCCGACCCGTCCGCCCCCACTCCATCCCTGCCGGTGCGCACCCGCGTGAAGATCTGCGGCCTCACGCGCGAGCAGGACGTGGACGCGGCCGTGGCCGCCGGGGCCGACGCCCTCGGCTTCGTGCTCTACCCCAGAAGCCCGCGCGCGCTCCCGCTGGCGCGGGCGGTCGAACTGGCGGCGCGCCTGCCGCCCTTCGTCACCCCGGTGCTGCTGTTCGTGAATGCCGCGCCGGCGCAGGTGCGCGAGGCGGTCGAGCGCATCCCCGGCGCGATGGCGCAGTTCCACGGGGACGAGACCCCCGCCCAGTGCCTGGAAGCCACGGACGGCGGCCGCCTTCCCTTCCTGCGCGCTGCGCGCATTCCGCTCGCCGCCGGCGGGGCCGGCTTCGACCTCGTAGAATACGCGCAGCGATATTCCAAGGCCCGCGCCATCCTGCTCGACGCCCTCGTCGAAGGCTACGGCGGGGGCGGCAAGGCATTCGATTGGTCACTGCTTCCCGCAAGCGTCAACGCTCACCTCGTCTTGTCTGGTGGGCTCACACCTGCCAACGTGGGCGATGGCGTCGCCCGCCTGCGGGCGCGTTGCCGCTCGCTCGCGGTTGACGTCAGCTCCGGCGTGGAAGCCTGCGCCCCCGATGGCACATTGCGAAGGGGCATCAAGGACGCCGGCAAAATAGCCCGCTTCATCGCCGCCGTGCGTGCGGCCGATGCGGCATCCGCCCCACATCCTTCCTAAATGTCCGCATACCAACAACCCGATGCTTCGGGCCATTTCGGCCCCTACGGTGGCAGTTTCGCGAGCGAGACGCTCACGCACGCCCTGCACGAGCTGCGCGCCGCCTACGCGCGCTACCAGAACGACCCCGAATTCCAGGCCGAATTCCGCCACGAGCTGGCGCACTTCGTGGGCCGGCCCTCGCCCGTCTACCACGCCGCGCGCACCAGCCGCGAGCTCGGCGGCGCGCAGATCTACCTCAAGCGCGAGGACCTGAACCACACCGGCGCGCACAAGATCAACAACGTGATCGGCCAGGCGATGCTCGCGCGCCGCATGGGCAAGCCGCGCATCATCGCCGAGACCGGCGCCGGCCAGCATGGCGTGGCCACCGCCACCATCTGCGCGCGCTATGGCCTGGAATGCGTGGTCTACATGGGCGCCGAGGATGTCAAGCGCCAAAGCCCCAACGTCTACCGCATGAAGCTGCTGGGCGCCACCGTGGTGCCGGTGGAATCGGGCAGCCGCACGCTCAAGGACGCGCTCAACGAGGCCATGCGCGACTGGGTGGCGAACGTGGACCACACCTTCTACATCATCGGCACGGTGGCCGGCCCGCACCCCTACCCCATGATGGTGCGCGACTTCCAGAGCGTGATCGGGCAGGAATGCCTGACGCAGATGCCGGGCCTGCTGGCCGAACAGGGCATCGCCGCCGAGCAGCCTGACGTGGTGGTCGCCTGCGTGGGCGGCGGCAGCAACGCCATGGGCATCTTCCACCCCTACATCGACCGCACGGCGACGCGGCTGATCGGCGTGGAAGCCGCGGGCCAAGGCCTCGATTCGGGCAAGCACTCGGCCAGCCTGCAGCGGGGCTCGAGCGGCGTGCTGCACGGCAACCGCACTTTCATCCTGCAAGACGAGAACGGCCAGATCACCGAGACCCACAGCATCAGCGCCGGCCTGGACTATCCCGGCGTCGGCCCCGAGCACGCCTGGCTGCAGGAGATCGGTCGGGCCGAGTACGTCGGCATCACCGACCAGGAGGCGCTCGACGCCTTCCACCACCTGTGCCGCACCGAAGGCATCATCCCGGCGCTCGAGTCCAGCCACGCCGTCGCCTACGCGCTCAAGCTCGCCCCCACCATGGCACCCACGCAATCCATCCTGGTCAACCTCTCGGGCCGCGGCGACAAGGACATCGGCACCGTGGCCGACCTCTCCGGCGTGGATTTCTACGACCGCCCCAGCCTGCGCGGCCACACCGTCAAGGGAGGCAGGGAATGAACCGCATCCAGTCGACCTTCGAGGCCCTGCAGGCCGCCGGGCGCACCGCGCTGATCCCCTACGTCACGGCCGGCTTCCCGTTCTCCGACATCACGCCGGCGCTGATGCACGGCATGGTCGAGGCGGGCGCGGACGTGATCGAGCTGGGCGTGCCCTTCTCCGACCCCATGGCCGACGGCCCGGTGGTGCAGCGCGCCGGCGAAAAAGCGCTGGCCATGGGCGTGGGCCTGGTGCAGGTGCTGGAGATGGTGCGCAGCTTTCGCCAGCGCAACAAGAGCACGCCGGTGGTGCTGATGGGCTACGCCAACCCGGTCGAGCGCTACGAGCAGCAGCGCGGCCCGGGCGCCTTCGCGCGCGACGCCGCGGCGGCCGGCGTGGACGGCATCCTGGTCGTCGACTACCCGCCCGAGGAGTGCGTGGAGTTCGCCGCCGGGCTGCGTGCCCATGGCATCGACATGATCTTCCTGCTCGCGCCGACCTCCACGCCCGAGCGCATGCAGCAGGTGGCGCGCGTGGCCAGTGGCTATGTGTACTATGTCTCGCTCAAGGGCGTGACCGGCTCGGCCGCGCTCGACGTTGCGGAAGTCGAGGCCATGCTGCCGCGCATCCGCGAGCACGTGAAGATTCCCGTGGGCGTGGGCTTCGGCATCCGCGACGCCGCCACCGCCCAGGCCATCGGCCGCGTGGCCGACGCGGTGGTGATCGGCAGCCGGATCATCCAGCTCATCGAGGACCAGCCGCACGAGCGCGTGGTCGGCATCACGGTGGATTTCCTGCGCCAGGTGCGCAAGGCGCTCGACGCGCGAGAGTGACGAGAGGAACGAAGACCCATGTCCTGGCTTGAAAAACTCCTGCCTTCCAAGATCCAGCAGACCGACCCCCAGGAGCGCCGGCAGATGCCCGAGGGCCTGTGGATCAAGTGTCCCAGCTGCGAGACCGTGCTCTACAAGAACGACCTGGAGCACAACCAGAATGTCTGCCCGAGCTGCGGCCACCACCACCGCATCGGCGCGCGCGCGCGCCTCAACGCCTTCCTCGACGGCGGGGGCCGCTACGAGATCGGCCAGGAAGTGCTGCCGGTCGACGCGCTGAAGTTCAAGGACAGCCGCCGCTACCCGGAGCGGCTCAAGGAAGCGCTGGAAAACACCGGCGAGACCGATGCGCTGGTCGTGATGGGCGGGGCGGTAAAGAGCATCAACCTGGTGGCCGCCTGCTTCGAGTTCGACTTCATGGGCGGCTCCATGGGCTCGGTGGTCGGCGAGCGCTTCGTGCGCGGCGTGGAGACCGCGATCGAGCAGAAGGTGCCGTTCGTCTGCTTCACCGCCACCGGTGGCGCGCGCATGCAGGAGGGCCTGCTGTCGCTCATGCAGATGGCCAAGACCAACGCCGCGCTCACGCGCCTGGCCAAGAAAGGCCTGCCCTACATCAGCGTGCTCACCGACCCGACCATGGGCGGCGTGTCGGCGGGCTTTGCCTTCGTGGGCGACATCGTGATCGCCGAGCCCAAGG
Organism: Melaminivora alkalimesophila; assembly: GCF_000282995.1. Taxonomy (GTDB): domain Bacteria; phylum Pseudomonadota; class Gammaproteobacteria; order Burkholderiales; family Burkholderiaceae_C; genus Melaminivora; species Melaminivora alkalimesophila. The sequence goes on along the minus strand of NZ_ALEE01000480.1, from coordinate 9,077 downwards.
CGCTGATCGGCTTTGCCGGGCCGCGCGTGATCGAGTCCACCGTGCGCGTGACGCTGCCGGAAGGCTTCCAGCGCGCCGAGTTCCTGCAGGCCAAGGGCGCGGTGGACATGATCGTCGACCGCCGCGAGCTGCGCAACACCATCGCCTCCTGCCTGGCGATGCTGCAGCGCCTGCCGGCCGACGCGGTCGAGGGCTGAGCCGCCGCGCCGCCCTGCGGCGCCCCGGCCGGCCGTCAGAACGACAGCGCCCCGGCCTGCAAGTTGGTCAGCACGATCATCAGCACCTGCAGCAGCACCAGCAGCACCAGCGGCGACAGGTCCACACCCCCCAGCAGCGGCACCACACGCCGCACGGGCGCCAGCAGCGGCTCGCACAACCGCCCCACCACGTCCACGATGGGCGAGCGCACCTGCACCCACGACAGCAGCGCGTGGGCAATCACCAGCACCATCAACCCCATGAGCGCCACCCGGGCGGTGCCGAACAGCGCCATCACCGGCGCCCAGGCCAGCGAGACCACCCCGCCAAGCAGCAACACCAGCAGCAGGTACTGCACCAGCTTGAGCAGGAAGGCGCCGAGCAGGCTCGCCACGTCCCAGCGCCCGGCGGGCGGCACCACCTTGCGCAGCGGCAGCACCAGCCAGTCGGTGAGCGCGAACACCAGCCGCCCGACCGGGTTGCCGAAGGGCACACGCTGCAGCTGCATGAACAGCCGCAGCAGGCACGCGCCGGCGAGCAGGCCGGTGGCCACGTCGAGCAAGTAGGTCAGGATCTGCAGCAGCATGGATTCGGGGCGTCAGCGTGAAGGGGCCTGGCCATGGGATGATAGCCACGCGCCTGCCCGCCTCCCATGTCCCAGACCTTGACCCTCCATTCCCTGCCGCTGTTTCCGCTATCCACCGTGCTGTTCCCCGACGGCACGCTGGACCTGCGGGTCTTTGAAGTGCGCTACCTCGACATGGTGCGCAAGTGCCGCGACGCGGGCGCGCCCTTCGGGGTGGTCGCCCTGGCCGAGGGCAGCGAGGTGCGGCGCGCCGGCGCGCCCGAGGAGCGGCTGCACGAGGTCGGCACGCTCGCCACCTTGCTGCAGCTGCAGGCCCCCCAGGCGGGCCTGCTTGCCCTGCGCTGCCGCGGCACGCAGCGCTTTCGCATGCTGCGCACGCGGCGCCTGCCGCACGGGCTGTGGGTGGCGGACGTGCGGTTGCTGCCCGCCGACGTGGCGGTGGCCATACCGCCGGACCTGCAGCCCGCAGCGCGTGCCCTCGAGGCGCTGCTCACGAGCCTGCGCGAGCGCGCCGGGGCCGAGGGCACGCCACCGGCTCCCGACCCCGCCCGGCTGGACGATTGCGGCTGGGTGGCCAACCGCTGGTGCGAGCTGCTGCCGCTGCCCCTGGAGCTCAAGCAACGGCTCATGGCCCTGGACAATCCGTTGCTGCGGCTGGAGCTGGTGGACGACGTGCTCGAGCGCACCGGCATCGGCCGATGAGACCTGCGGCGGTGCGCTCCCGCCCGACCCCCTAGAATCCCCGGTTCGCTCCGTTGCCGCCCGCTGCGCGGGCCCGCGGCGCCACCGCCCGCTTTCGAGAATCCAGCCCTTGCCTTCCATGCCTGCCGACCAGCCCAGCCCCGCTTCCCCGCCCGTGGATGAAAACCAGCTCATCGCCGAGCGCCGCGAGAAACTGCGCGAGCTGCGCGAGCGCCAGGCGCGCGGCGAGGGCGTGGCCTTCCCGAACGACTTCAAGCCCACGCACCACGCGGCCGAGCTACAGGCCGCACACGGCAGCGCCGAGCCCGAGGCGCTCGAGGCCCAGCCAATCGAGGCGAGCGTCGCCGGCCGCATGATGCTCAAGCGCGTCATGGGCAAGGCAAGCTTTGCCACGCTGCAGGACGGCTCGCTCGGCGAGACCGGCGGGCGCATCCAGCTCTACGTGACGCGCGACGCCGTGGGCGAGGCGGTGTATGCCGACTTCAAGCGCTGGGACCTGGGCGACATCATCGCCGCGCGCGGCACCCTGATGAAGACCCGAACCGGCGAGCTGTCGATCAAGGTCACCGAGCTGCGCCTGCTCACCAAGAGCCTGCGCCCCATGCCCGACAAGTTCCACGGCGTGGCCGACCAGGAGCTGAAATACCGCCAGCGCTACCTGGACCTGATGACCGACGAGGCGGCGCGGCGGCGCTTTGTCGCGCGCAGCAAGGCGATCTCCTCGATCCGCAGCTTCATGGTCGAGCACGGCTTCCTGGAAGTCGAGACGCCCATGCTGCACCCCATCCCCGGCGGCGCCAACGCCCGGCCCTTCGTCACGCACCACAACGCGCTCGACCAGGAGATGTTCCTGCGCATCGCGCCCGAGCTGTACCTCAAGCGCCTGGTCGTGGGCGGCTTCGAGCGGGTGTTCGAGATCAACCGCAACTTCAGGAATGAAGGCATCTCGGTGCGCCACAACCCCGAGTTCACCATGATGGAGTTCTACGCCGCCTACTGGAACTACCGCGACCTGATGGATTTCACCGAGGACTTGCTGCGCCACGCCGCGCGCCAGGCCACGGGCGGCCTGCAGCTGAGCTACGGCGGGCGCGAGGTCGATCTCGCGGCGCCCTTCGAGCGCCTGACCATCCGCGAGGCGCTGCTGCGCCACACCGACGCCGGCGAGCGCGTGGACGACCCGGCCTGGCTGGTGGCGGCCCTGCAAGGGCGCGGCCTGAGCGAGGACAAGGACCGCCTGTCCACCCGCACGCTCGCCGGGCTGCAGGTGCTGCTGTTCGAAGAGGCGGTGGAAGACCAGCTCTGGCAGCCGACCTTCATCATGGAGCATCCCACCGAAATCTCGCCGCTGGCGCGCGCCAACGACCAGCGCCCGGAAGTGACGGAACGCTTCGAGCTCTACATCACCGGCCGCGAGATGGCCAACGGGTTTTCCGAGCTGAACGACGCCGAGGACCAGGTCGCGCGCTTCAACGCCCAGGTCGAGGCCAAGGACAGCGGCGACGACGAGGCCATGTACTTCGACCACGACTTCGTGCGCGCGCTCGAGCACGGGCTGCCGCCCACCGGCGGCTGCGGCATCGGCATCGACCGCCTGATGATGCTGCTCACCGACAGCCCCAGCATCCGCGACGTGATCCTGTTCCCGGCGCTGCGCCGCGAGCATTGAGCGTCCGCCCCTGGCACTTCCCATGGACGCGCGCCTGAGGTCCTACCTGCCCAGCTGGCTGCACGAGTGGCTCGAGCTGCTGGTGCCGCTGCTGCAGATCGTGCTGATCGTGCTCGCGGCGACGCTGCTCTACCACGTCCTGCAGCGCATCTTCCGCCGGGCGAGCGAGCACTACCAGTTCCCGCACGAGCTGCTGCGCCCGGTGCGCGCCGTGGTGCGCTGGCTGGTGGTCGGGGGCGCCTTTCTGCTGGTGCTGGAGCGCCTGGGGGTGTCGGCCAGCGTGCTGTGGACGGCCTTCACGGGCTTTGCCACCGTTGGGGCTGTGGCCTTCTTTGCCGCCTGGAGCGTGCTGTCGAACCTCTTTTGCGCGCTGCTGATCCTGACCGTGGGGCCGTTTCGGATCGGCGACCACATCGAGATCCTCGACAGCGCCGACAAGCCCGGTGCGCTCGGGCGGGTGGTGGACATCAACCTGCTCTACACCACGCTGGAGGACGCGACCGCGCCGGTGCCGGGCACGCTGCTGCAGATCCCCAACGCCCTGGTCTTTCAGCGCATCGTGCGCCGCTGGCGCGTCGGCACGCCCGTGCCGCCCGAGCGGCTGGTGCCGCCCCCGGACGTGATCCCGCAGGGGCGCAAGCACGAGGCCTCAAGCCTTCTGTGAGTATTTCTACGTACACCTAGCAAGATTCAGGACTCTTCGCCACCCGCAGTAACCCTGTTGCCCGCACCGCTCCGTGCTTTTTAAGCTATCGGATGCGGTCGCAGGCCCCCACAAGGGGCCTGAAGACTCTTTCTGCCCCTTTCCCAACGAGACGTCTCATGAGCATTTCCCTTCGCATGCACTCCATCGCCGCCGCCCTGGGCCTGGCCGGCGCCGCCCTTTTGATGCCTGCCCACGCGCAGATCAAGATCGCCATGGTCATCCCGACCACCGGTCCGCTGACGCAGTACGGCGACATGGTCAAGGAAGGCGTGAACACTGCCGTGGAGCTGGCCAACGCCGCCGGCGGCATCAACGGCCAGAAGGTGGAAGTGGTCGCCATCGACGACGCATGCGAACCCAAGCAGGGTCCGGTGGCCGCCAACCGCGTGGTCAACAGCAAGATCGGCTACGTGGTCGGCCCGGTGTGCTCCGGCGCCTCCATCGCCGCCGCCCCCATCTACAACAACGAGGGCGTGGTCGTCGTGACCCCGTCGGCCACTTCGCCGGCCCTGACCGACGGCAAGAACTACCACTTCATCTTCCGCACCATCGGCCGCGACGACCAGCAAGGCCCGGCCGCCGCCAAGTTCATCGCCGAGAAGGCCAAGCCCAAGAAGGTCGCCGTGCTGCACGACAAGCAGTCCTACGGCCAGGGCATCGCCGCCTCGGTGCGCGACGACCTGAAGAAGGCCGGCGTCGATGTGGCGCTGTTCGAGGGCATCAACGCCGGCGACAGCGACTACTCCGCCGTCATCACCAAGCTCAAGAGCGCCGGCGTCGACTTCGTCTACTACGGCGGCTACCACCCCGAGATGGGCCTGCTGCTGCGCCAGGCCAACGAGCAGGGCCTCAAGGTGCGCATGATGGGCCCCGAGGGCGTGGGCAACCCGGAAGTGAACGCCATCGCCGGCGACGCCGTGGAGGGCATGCTGGTGACGCTGCCCGCCGACTTCGCTGCCAACCCGAAGAACGCCAACGTGGTGAAGGCCTTCCAGGACAAGAAGCGCAATGCCTCGGGTGCCTTCCAGCTCACTTCGTTTGCAGCTACGCAGGCCATCCTCGATGGCATCAAGGCCGTCGGCGACAATCCCGCCAAGGTCGCCGACCACCTGCACAAGGCCACGGTGGAGACGGTGCTCGGCCCGGTGTCGTGGAACAAGCAGGGCGACCTGAACTCCTTCGACTTCCAGATCTTCCAGTGGCACAAGGACGGCAGCAAGAGCCCGGCCTCCAAGTAAACGGAAATCCATAGCTCAGGCCCCGGGGCGCCGCTGCGGCGTGCCCCCGGTTGCCTGCTTGTCTGGGTCCCCTTCGGGGCCCTTTTTTTCGATTGAGGAGGGCGGCATACCATGTCCGATCTCTTGCCCCAACTGATACAGCAGTTGTTCAACGGCCTGTCCCTGGGCGCCATCTATGCCCTGATCGCCATCGGCTACACCATGGTCTACGGCATCATCGGGATGATCAACTTCGCCCACGGCGAGATCTACATGATCGGCGCCTATGTCGGCCTGGTCACGCTCTCGGCCATCGGCGTGCAGAGCGGCCTGCCCGTGTGGCTCATCATCTCGCTGATGCTGCTGGTGTCGGTGCTGGTGACGGGCACCTACGGCTTCGTGGTGGAGCAGGTGGCCTACAGGCCGCTGCGCGGCAGCCCGCGCCTGGTGCCGCTGATCTCGGCCATCGGCATGTCCATCTTCCTGCAGAACTGGGTCGCCCTCGGCCAGGGCGCGCGCGACATGGCGGTGCCGGCGCTGCTGCCGGGCGCCTTCCGCTTCGGCGGCGGCGACGGTGGCTTCGAGGTCTTCGTGCCCTATTCGCGCCTCCTGATCATCGTCGTGGCGGTGGCGCTGATGGCGCTGTTCACGGTCTACATCAAGCACTCGCGCATGGGCCGGGCGTCGCGCGCCTGCGCGCAGGACATGCACATGGCGAACCTGCTGGGCATCGACACCAACCGCGTCATCTCCTCGACCTTCATCCTCGGGGCGGTGCTGGCCGCCGTGGGCGGCGTGCTGATCGCGCTGGCCGTGGGCAAGCTCAACCCCTTCATCGGCTTCATCGCCGGCATCAAGGCTTTCACGGCCGCCGTGCTGGGGGGCATCGGCTCGATTCCTGGCGCCATGCTGGGCGGCGTGATCCTGGGCGTGGCCGAGACCTTCGCCGCCGCCTACATCTCGTCGGAGTACAAGGACATCGTGGCCTTCAGCCTGCTGGTGCTGATCCTCCTGTTCCGCCCCACGGGCCTGCTGGGCAAGCCGGAAGTGGAGAAAGTGTGATGCAAGTGCAGAGCCTGCCCTTCTCCGCGCATCTGCGCCACGCCTTCGTCTCCTCGATCCTGGCGGCCATCGTGGTGCTGCCGATCTTCACGCTGCACCTGGAGCGCGCCGGCGCCCGCACCATCATCGTGCCCGAGTGGCGCACGCTGCTGTGGGGCTGCCTGGCGGTGTTCCTGGTCCAGTTGCTGCGCCCGCTGCTGCGCCCGCGCATGCCGCGCGTGTCGCTGCCGGCCCTGCCATCGTTCGCCCCGGCGCAACACAAGGGCCTGCTGCTGGCGGTGCTGATGATCGCCGTCGTGTGGCCCTTCTTCGCCGGGCGCAACGCGGTGGACATCGCGACGCTGGCGATGATCTACGTGATGCTCGGCCTGGGCCTGAACGTGGTGGTCGGCTTCGCCGGCCTGCTGGACCTGGGCTTCGTCGGCTTCTACGCCGTGGGCGCCTACACCTACGCTCTGCTGTTCCACTGGGCCGGCTGGAGCTTCTGGGAGGCCCTGCCGCTGGCGGGCGCCGTCACCGCCCTGTCGGGCTTCCTGCTGGGCTTTCCGGTGCTGCGGCTGCGCGGCGACTACCTGGCGATCGTGACGCTCGGCTTTGGCGAGATCATCCGCCTGCTCTTGGTCAACCTGACGGACTGGACCGGCGGGCCGGACGGCATCTCCGGCATCCCCAAGCCCACGCTGTTCGGCCTGGAGATGACGCGCAGCGCCAGCACCGAGGGCGGCACCACCTTCCACCAGTTCTTCGGGCTGGAATTCGACTCCATGCACATGGTGATCTTCCTGTACCTGATGGCGCTCCTGCTGGCGCTGGTCACGCTGTTCATCAGCAACCGGCTGATCCGCATGCCGATTGGCCGCGCCTGGGAGGCGCTGCGCGAGGACGAGATCGCCTGCCGCTCGCTGGGCCTGAGCCCGATGAAGATCAAGCTCTCGGCCTTCACACTGGGCGCCATGTTCGCGGGTTTCGGCGGCGCCTTCTTCGCCGCGCGCCAGGGCATCGTCAACCCCGAGTCCTTCACCTTCATCGAGTCGGCGCTGATCCTGGCCATCGTGGTGCTGGGCGGGATGGGCTCGCAGCTGGGCGTGATCGTCGCGGCCATCGTGCTCACCGTGCTGCCGGAGGTGGCGCGCGAGTTCTCCGAATACCGGATGCTGATCTTCGGCCTGGTGATGATCGTGATGATGATCTGGCGCCCGCAGGGGCTGCTGCCGATGAAGCGCCACCACGTGGAGGTGCAGCCATGATGGCGACCGCCTCCCCGCTCCTGAAGGTCAGCGACCTGTGCATGCGCTTTGGCGGCCTGCTGGCCGTGGACCACGTCAGCTTCGACGTCGCGCCCAAGGAGATCTTTGCCATCATCGGGCCGAACGGCGCCGGCAAGACCACTGTCTTCAACTGCATCAGCGGCTTCTACCAGCCCAGCGAGGGCCAGATCGTGCTGGCCGGCGAGAGCATCGCCGGCAAGAGCAGCCACCAGGTGGCCAACCAAGGCGTGGTGCGCACCTTCCAGAACGTGCGCCTGTTCAAGGCCATGACGGCGCTGGAGAACCTGCTGGTCGCACAGCACCGGCAATCGAACGCACCGCTGCTCGCCGGCCTGTTCAACACCGCCAGCTACCGCAAGAGCGAGCGCGAGAAGATCGACCGCGCGCTGCACTGGCTGGACGTGATGGGCCTGCGCGAATTCGCCAACCGCGAGGCTGGCAACCTCGCCTACGGCCACCAGCGGCGCCTGGAGATCGCGCGCTGCATGATCACCGGCCCGCGCCTGCTGATGCTCGACGAGCCGGCCGCCGGCCTGAACCCGCAGGAGAAGAAGGACCTGCAGCAGCTCATCGACCAGCTTCGCCGCGAGTACGGCGTTACGGTGTTGCTGATCGAGCACGACATGGGCCTGGTGATGGGCGTGTCCGAGCGCATCCTGGTCATGGAGTACGGCAAGCCCATCGCCCTGGGCGTGCCCGAGGCCATCCAAAACGACGAACGGGTCATCAAGGCCTACCTGGGAGAAGCCTGATGGATACGGCGACGACCCCTACCTCCATCCCCGCCGCCGGCACGCCGATGCTGCGCGTGCAGGAGCTGTCCACGCACTACGGCGCCATCTGCGCCGTCAACCAGGTCAGCCTGCACGTGAACCAGGGCGAGATCGTTTCGCTGATCGGCTCCAACGGCGCGGGCAAGACTTCGCTCCTGATGACCATCTGCGGCGCGCCACGCGCCAGCGGCGGCCAGGTGTTCTTCGAGGGCGAGGACATCACGCAGGCGCCGACCCACCTGATCATGCGCCGCGGCATCGCCGTCTCGCCCGAGGGGCGGCGCGTCTTCCCGGCGCTGACGGTGATCGAGAACCTGAAGATGGGCGGCTTCTTCCTGACCGGCGACGAGATCGACGCCGGGATGGAGCACGTCTTCGAGCTCTTTCCGCGCCTGCGCGACCGCGCCCACCAGCGCGCCGGCACCATGTCCGGCGGCGAGCAGCAGATGCTTGCTATCGGCCGCGCGCTGATGGGCCGCCCGCGCCTGTTGCTGCTCGACGAGCCGACGCTGGGGCTGGCGCCGCTGATCATCGCGCAGATCTTCGAGATCATCGAGACGATCCGTGGCGAGGGCGTGACGGTGTTCCTGGTCGAGCAGAACGCCAACCGCGCGCTGCAGATCGCCGACCGGGGCTACGTGCTGGAGAACGGGCGCGTGGTGCTGGAGGACACGGGGGCGGCGCTGCTGGCGAATGCGGATGTGAGGAAGGCCTACCTTGGGGGCTGATCGCCGGCGCGCCGGGCCGCGCCCCGACGGAACGGCCACCACCCTGGTGCGGCTGGAAATGCTGGGTGCGGTGGCGCGCATCACGCTGGGGCGCCCCGAGGTGCTCAACGCGCTGAGCCGGGAGCTCGCCGAGCGCACCATGGCCGCGCTGGAGGACGCCACCGGCCA
>NZ_ALEE01000479.1 GCF_000282995.1 Melaminivora alkalimesophila | reverse complement strand
CACCGGCCAGGGCGCCCGCGCCATCGTGCTGGCCGGCGCCGGGCGGGCTTTTTCCGCCGGGGCCGATCTGGCGGGTTTTGACGAACTGCGCCAAAAGGACGTCGCCAGCGTGCCCGCTGCCATCGGCCGCGACATGCGCGAAGTCCTCAATCCGCTGACGCAGGCGATTGCCGAGTCGCCCGTGCCGGTGGTCTGCGCCATCCAGGGCGCCTGCGCCGGTGGCAGCGTGGGCGTGGCGCTGGCGGCAGACGTGGTCCTGATGGCGCGCTCCAGCTATCTGCTGATCCCGCAGGTGGCGCAGCTGGGCATCGTGCCCGACCTGGGCGCCACCTGGTGGATGCCGCGCCTGGCCGGCCGCGCCCGCGCCTTGGGTGCCATGCTGCTGGGCGAGCGCGTCGGCGCCGAGCAGGCGGCCGCCTGGGGCCTGGTCTGGGCCTGCGTGGACGATGCCGCCCTGGCGGACGAGGCGCTGCGCCTGGCCGAGCGCCTGGCGCGCACCCCGTCCGCCGTGGTGCGTGCAACGCGCGAGCTGGTCGATGCCGCGCCCGAGGCGACGCTGGTCGAGCAGCTCGAGGCCGAGCGCCAGGTGCAGATCGGCTTCCTGGGCACGGCCCACTTCCACGAGCGCGTTGCCCGGTTCCTGACGGCGCCGAAGAAGGACAGGAAGGGCGGCTGACGCGCTGCCCCCGGGGCCGCATTCACCCCCGCCGCGCGACCTCGGCCGACCAGCGCGACGACCAGCCCTCGGCCTGTTGCAGCACTGTCTGCACCGCCGCACTCTCAAGGTCGGGCGGGTAGCCGTACTTGCGCAGGATGCGCTTGACCAGCACCCGCATCCGGGCGCGCGCGGATTCCCGGTGCGCCCAGTCCACCGACACGTTCTCGCGCAGGCTCGTCAAGAGCTCATGGGCGATCAGCTTGAGCTTGTCGTCGCCCATCATCTGCACCGCGCTGTCGTTCTCGGCCAGGGCGTCGTAGAAGGCGATTTCTTCTTCCGACAGCGCCGACTCCTCACCGCGCTGGCGCGCCGCGCGGATGTCCTTGGCCAGCCCGATCAGCTCCTGCAGCACCTCGGCGGTGGTGATCGCGTTGGCGTGGTAGCGCGCCACGGCGTCTTCCAGGCGCTCGGAGAACGCCCGGGTCTGGACCACGTTGACCTTCGACCGGGAGCGGATGCCGTCGGCGAGCAGCTTGCGCAGGGCCTCCAGCGCCAGGTTCTTCTTCTCCATCTGCTGCACTTCGGCGAGAAATTCGTCCGAAAGGATGGAGATGTCCGGGCTCTTGAGCCCGCTTGCCGCCAGGATGTCCACGATCTCGGTCGAGACCACGGCGCGGCTGACAATCTGTTGGATCGCCAGCTCGCGCTCCTGCTGGGTCACGCCCGAGCCGCCGCCGCTCTTGACCAGCGCCGCGCGGATGGCCTGAAAGAAGCCCACTTCCTCCCGGATGGCGCGCGCCTGGTCGGAGGCAGACGCCAGCGCGAACGCCTTGGACAAGGCCAGCACGGCGTCCTGGTAGCGCCGGTGCGCATTCTTCTTGCCTTCCTTGCTGCTCTCCTGCGCGGCCCACTGCTGCTGCCGGTCGAGAATCCACTCGATCGCCCCGGCCATCATCGCCAGGCGCTGCTGCGGCGTGCCGTCCAGCGCCGAGCGGTAGTCGAAGCCGTGGTACATGTCGCGCACCCCCTCGTACTTCTCCAGGAGCACCGCCACCGCCTGCGCCTCGTCCACGCCGGTGTTTTCCTGGTCGCTGCGCGAATACTGCTGCAGCGCCGACTTCAGGCTTTGCGCAATGCCGATGTAGTCCACGATCAGCCCGGCCGGCTTGTCGCGAAACACCCGGTTCACACGCGCAATGGCCTGCATCAGCCCGTGGCCCCGCATCGGCTTGTCCACGTACATGGTGTGCATGCAAGGCGCATCGAAGCCCGTCAGCCACATGTCGCGCACGATCACCAGCCTGAGCGGGTCCGACGGATCGCGCGCGCGCCGGGCCAGCAGGTCGCGCCGGGCCTTGTTGCCGATGTGCTGCTGCCATTCCTGCGGGTCGCTCGGCGCGCCCGTCATCACGATCTTCACGGCGCCGGCGTTGTCGTCCTGGCTGTGCCAGGCGGGGCGCAGCTTGACGATCTCGTCGTAGAGCTTCACGCAGATGCGCCGGCTCATGCACACCACCATCGCCTTGCCCTCCAGCGCCGCCACGCGGTGCTCGAAGTGTTCGACCATGTCCCTGGCCACCAGCGCCAGGCGCCTGTCGCTGCCCACCAGGGCCTCGACGGTGGACCATTTTTTCTTGAATCGCTCTTGCTCGACCTCCTCATCGCCTTCGGTCAGCTCATCCACCTCGGCGTCGATCCTGGGCTTTTCGTCTTCATCGAGTTCGATGCGCGCCAGCCGCGACTCGTAATAGATCGGCACCGTTGCACCATCTTCCACCGCGCGGCTGATGTCGTACACGTCGATGTAATGGCCGAACACCGCCGGCGTGTTCACGTCATCGGCCTCGATCGGCGTGCCCGTGAAGCCGATGAAGGAGGCATTGGGCAGGGCATCGCGCATGTACTTGGCAAAACCGTAGGAGATCTCGCCGCTCCTGGCGTCCACCTTGGCCTTGAAGCCGTACTGGCTGCGGTGCGCTTCGTCGGCGATTACCACCACGTTGCGGCGCGTGGTCAGCGGCTCAGGCGTCTCGCCAAACTTTTGCAGCGTGGTGAAGATCACGCCGCCCGACGCGCGGTTCAGGAGCTTTTGCAGATCCTCGCGGCTGTCGGCCTGCACCGGCGTCTGGCGGATCAGGTCGCGGCACATGGAGAAGGTGGCGAACAGCTGGTCGTCCAGATCGTTGCGATCCGTGAGCACCACCAAGGTCGGGTTGGCCATTTGCGGATGCTTGACCAATTGCCCGGCATAGAACGCCATCAGCAGGCTCTTGCCCGAGCCCTGCGTGTGCCAGATCACGCCAGCGCGCCGGTCGCCCGCGGCCTGCCCCTTGACGGACGGCAGGCCATAGTGCGCCGGGTCTTCGCGCACCCCGTCCCACGGCATGGCCGCGCGGATGGTCGATTCCACCGCCCGCAACACGGCATGAAACTGGTGATAGCCCGCGATGATCTTGACCAATCCCGAGCCGGTGTCGCCAAACACCGTGAAGTCGCGCAGCAGGCCCAGGAAACGGCGCGGCTCGAACACGCCCTCGATCAGCGTCGAAAGCTCGGGCGCTCCCTTGGGCGCCACGGCGCTGCCATCCGTGGTGCGCCACGGCATGAAACGCTCCAGGTCGGCCGACAGCGAACCCACCCGCGCCGCAATGCCGTCCGATGTGACCAGCAGCGCATTGGTGTGGAACAGCGGCGCGATCTGCTGCTTGTAGGTCTGCAACTGGTTGAACGCGCCCCGCAGGTGCGCGCCGGCGCTGCCCGGCGCCTTCAGCTCGATCACCGCCAGCGGCAGGCCGTTGACGAACACCACCACATCGGGACGGCGATGGTGCTGGCCATTGATCACCATGAACTGCCCTGCCGCCAGCCAGTCGTTGCGCTCCGGGTGCTCGAAGTCGATGAGCGCCACCTTGCCCGCCGTCAGCGTGCCGTCGGTGGCGTAGTACTCCACATCCGCCCCTTCAGTCAGCAGCTTGTGGATGCGCCGGTTTTCCTCCAGCAGCGATGGCAGTTCGGACTGCAGCACGCGCCGCACGGCGTCCTGCCGCGCCTGCAGCGGCAGGCCGGGGTTCAGGCGCGCCACGGCGTCTTCGAGGCGCTTTTGCAGCACCACTTCACCGTGGCCCGCGCGCTCGGGCCGACGCCCGTCGGGGCCGATGTCCTCCTCGCGCTCGACGCGGTAGCCCAGCGTCTGCAACTGTTCGAGCAGGGCGCTCTCGACTGCGGCCTCAGATAGGAACGCCATGGCTGAAGGTCTCTTCGAGGGTTTGCAATGAAATAAGAAAACCCATGTAAATCAGTGACTTACATAACACCCACATCTTTAAAGAGCATTGCGATGAAATGGATCAGGCCCAGCTTGGGATGTATCTCGCCCGCGGCGCACGCTGCGCCACGACCCCGGACGGAAACACCGCCATGCCTACCCCTCCCCGCTCGCCGGCAGCGGCTTTCCTGACGAGTTGCAGGGCGGCTTCCAGCTCGGCGGCGTTTTGCTCGAAACGCTGGCGGTTGAGCGTATAGCCGCGGGTCAGGTGCTCGCGCAAGACCGTGGTGGCCCACTGGCGAAAGCGCGTGCCTTGCACGGACTTGACGCGATAGCCCACGGAGATGATGGCGTCCAGGCTGTAGTGCTCGACCTGGTAGGTTTTGCCGTCGGCGGCAGTATGTGCAAATTTTGCACAGACTGAATCGCGCTCCAGCTCACCCTCGGCGAAGACGTTGCGCAGGTGCTTGGTGATGACCGAACGCTCGCGTCCGAACAGCAATGTCATCTGCTCTTGCGACAACCAGACCGTATCGCCCTGCAGGCGCACGGCCAGTTCGGACGAGCCGTCCTGATAGGTCAGTATTTCGATCTGGTTGTCGGTGCTCATAGGTTGCGCTCCTTGAGGAAGACTTCGGCGTCGGGGATGCGCATTTTGCCGGAGATGAGTTGGGGAAGGAGGGTGTCGCGGAGTTGGGCGAGCGAGAGGGATTCACGCTCGTTTTCAGTCATTTGTTGATGAAGCGGAGTCGCAGACCGCGCAAAGCTGGTCAGCACAGAACCGGAAGGCACCACAACGGGGATTGGCCGGAAATTGGCCTTGCTAATCTCCTGAAACGTAGATCCATTGGCATTACCGACGATGGCATCCATGTTTTCTTTGCACCAATACAGGATAAAGACATTCGGCAGTGCACCATCGCATTTCATTGCGATGAACCCTTGGTTGATCGCAGTTGGAACCTCGGCAATCGCCAAATAACCAACCGGCGCCCGCGAAGAGAGCAACACTGTGCCACTCGGCAGGAGACCGGAGCTAATTTTCTCAAGGCCAGCATCGGTAATTTTTCGACCCGTTGCCAACAGAACGGGAAATTTCAGGGTGGACAGATCTTTAGGCGTTGCCCAGTTGTGTTGGCCACCTTCCCAAAACTCAGGCTCCTTGGTACTGGGCGTCGAGCCGCCGCAAACGGATACTTCTTCGCCGATCCTGGAATAACGCCATCCCTGCGGAATTTTCCCCAATTCCGATTCCACCAGCCGATCAGGGAACAGGTCATAAAGGTGCGCGGGCAGACCGAGCAGGGACTGGCCACGCTGCCAGCGGCCTTCCATCTTGGCGCGTACCGGCTCGAAATCCACAAACCATGCCTTGAACAAGGCGCGCGCCATCGCCTCCAGCGTTTCGTTTTGCTTGCGGTTCAGTTCGATCTTGTCATCCAGGGTGCCGAGGATGTGGGCGATGGCGCGTTGTTCTTCAATGGGTGGGAGCCGAAACTTAAAGCTTGCCAAGGCATCCTTATCACCACGCGGCATCTTTGCGCCTTTTGATGTTCGGATACTCAGTTCAGTAAATTTTTCCCACCGACAAATCTGATGCAAGTAGTCCGGTGTCAGCACCCCCTCATTTTCTGTTCGAAATACCAACACATCATTAGAACAGCATCCGTCAAAGCGGGCCTGCCATACCTTCTTGAAGTACGTTCGGATGTTTGAAAAAAGCGTGTCGCCGAACTTGAATTTGGTGACACTTCCAGCAGGCGGGACCGCAGATGCAGGGGTAATTCCGCCAAAATCAGCCACCATGTTCTCAGTGGATACGTAGGCGTCAATTCGGGCGTCTTTGGCCTGCAATTTATCCGAAACAAATAGAACAAGGCTACCGAATCGCGCTTCTACCCACTCACTCGCCATACCCAAGCTCCCTCAGGTTCGCCTCAATCGCCGCATCCAACCTGGCCGCCTCCACCCGCTGCTCGCGCCACAGCGCCGCCAGCCGCGCCATCTTCTCCTCAAACGGCTCCCCGTCCTCCTCCTGCTCCGCCGCGCCCACGTAGCGCCCCGGCGTCAGCACATGGCCGTGCTTGCGAATCTCGTCCAGCGTGGCCGACTTGCAAAAGCCCGGCACGTCGGCGTAGCTGCCCGCGCCTGCCTCGCCGCGCCAGGCGTGGTAGGTGCCGGCGATCTTCTGGATGTCCTCGTCGGTCAGTTCGCGCCGCGTGCGGTCCACCAGCACGCCCAGCTTGCGGGCGTCGATGAACAGCACCTGGCCGCGGCGGTCGCGCAAGCCCCTGCCGCCGCGCTTGTCGCGCGCCAGGAACCACAGGCACGCCGGGATCTGTGTGGAGTAGAAAAGCTGCCCCGGCAGCGCCACCATGCAATCGACCACGTCGGCCTCCAGCATGGCCTTGCGGATCTCGCCCTCGCCCGACTGGTTGGAACTCATCGAGCCATTGGCCAGTACCACGCCGGCCGTGCCGCCCGGCGCCAGGTGGTGGTAGATGTGCTGCAGCCAGGCGTAGTTGGCATTGCCCACGGGCGGCACGCCAAACTGCCAGCGCACGTCGTCGCGCAGGCGCTCGCCGCCCCAGTCGGAGATGTTGAAGGGCGGGTTGGCGAGGATGTAGTCGGCCTTCATGGGCGCGCCGTCGCTGCCGCGCTGGGCGGCGAACTCGTCCTTGTGGAAGCTGCCCTCGTTGTTCCAGAAGATCTTGGAGTCGATGCCGCGCACCGCCAGGTTCATCTTGGCCAGGCGCCAGGTGGTGTAGTTGCTCTCCTGGCCGTAGATGGCGATGTCGCCGATGCGCCCGCCGTGCTCGTGCACGAATTTTTCCGACTGCACGAACATGCCGCCCGAGCCGCAACACGGGTCGTACACCCGGCCGGAGTAAGGCTCCAGCATCTCCACCAGCACGCGCACCACCGAGCGCGGCGTGTAGAACTCGCCGCCGCGCTTGCCTTCGGCGCCGGCGAACTGGCCCAGGAAGTATTCGTACACGCGGCCCAGGATGTCCTTGGAGCGGTCGCCCTCCTCGCCCAGCGCGATGCCGGAGACCAGGTCGATCAGCTCGCCGAGCATGACCTTGTTGAGCGCAGGGCGGGCGTAGTCCTTGGGCAGCACGCCCCTGAGCGATTCGTTGTCCTTTTCGATGGCGCGCATGGCGTCGTCGATCAGGGTGCCGATGGTGGGTTGCTTGGCATGGGCCTGCAGGTGCGACCAGCGCGCCTCCTTGGGCACCCAGAACACGTTGTCGGCCAGGTATTCGTCGGGGTCCTCGGCGGCCAGCGCGTCTTCGGCCAGCAGCGCCCGGTGCTTGGCCTCGAAGGCGTCGGAGATGTATTTCAGGAAGATCAGCCCGAGCGCGACGTGCTTGTAGTCGCTGGGCTCCATGTTGCCGCGCAGCTTGTCGGCGGCCTTGAAAAGCTCGGCCTCGAAGCCGAGGGTGCCGCCGTTGCCGTTCCTGGGGGCGTCGTTCCTTGCCATGGTGCTCTCGTTCCTCGTGGTGGCGTGCTCGGTCCGCGGCGGCCCTGCCGGCC
>NZ_ALEE01000478.1 GCF_000282995.1 Melaminivora alkalimesophila | reverse complement strand
GGGGCCGGTGCCGTCAGGGCAGCCGCTCGAGCGCCTGCATGTACGCCGGCTGCACCATCAGCTCATCCCAGGGCTGCGGCAGCGTCTCGGGCAGCAGGGCCACGCGGCGCGCCTCGCTGGCTTCGCTGGGCTGCCAGCGCCCGGCGGTGCGCGCTGCCTCCAGCCCCCCGATCAGCTCGTCCACCGCCCGGCCCTCGCCCACGCTCTGGTTGCACAGCAGCACCAGGTCGCAGCCCGCCTGCAGCGCCGCCACGGCGGCGTCGGTGTAGCTGACCACCTGGCCGTCCAGGCGCCGCGCGCCCTCCATGCTCAGGTCGTCGCTGAAGATGGCGCCGGCAAAGCCCAGGCGGCGGCGCAGGATGTCCTGCAGCCATTTCTGGGAAAAACCCGCCGGGCGCTTGTCCACCCGGGGGTAGACGACGTGCGCCGGCATGACGCCGGTCAGCACGCCCGACAGCCAGTCGTAGGGCGCCGCGTCGTCTTTCAGGATGGCGGTGAGGGTGCGGCGGTCCACCGGCATGTCGGTGTGCGAGTCGGCCGCGACGTGGCCGTGGCCAGGGAAGTGCTTGCCGCAGTTGGCCATGCCGGCCTGCAGGAGGCCGTGCACCAGCGCGCGCGACAGCATGGCGACGACGCGCGGGTCCGCGTGGAAGGCGCGGTCGCCGATGACGGCGCTCGGACCCCAGTCGAGGTCGAGCACGGGCGTGAAGGAGAAATCCACGCCACAGGCGCGCAGCTCGCTGGCCAACACGTAGCCCGCCGCCGTCGCGGCCTGCATGGCGCGCAGGGCGCCGCCGTCTTCGCGGTGTTGGCGACCCTTGCCATCGTCCATCCACATCTGGCCCAGGGCGCGCATGGGCGGCAGGTGGGTGAAGCCGTCGGTGCGAAAGCGCTGCACGCGCCCGCCCTCGTGGTCCACGCAGATCAGCAGATCCTCGCGCACGGCCTTGATGGCGGCGGTGAGCTCCAGCAGCTGCCGGCGATCGCGCCAGTTGCGCGCGAACAGGATGACTCCGCCGACCAAGGGGTGGGCCAGGCGCCGGCGGTCGTCGGCCGACAGCTGCGTGCCGGCCACGTCGATGATGAGGGGAGCGTGTTCGGTCATGGGGGGTGCAAAAGATCCATGGAAGGGT
This sequence comes from Melaminivora alkalimesophila, assembly GCF_000282995.1. Taxonomy (GTDB): domain Bacteria; phylum Pseudomonadota; class Gammaproteobacteria; order Burkholderiales; family Burkholderiaceae_C; genus Melaminivora; species Melaminivora alkalimesophila. The sequence goes on along the minus strand of NZ_ALEE01000478.1, from coordinate 3,107 downwards.
TGCAGATGCGCTCGACCACGCAGAAGCTCGCCGCGTAGTCACTCTCGTCGGTCACGCTCAGGTGGCAACGCAGGCCGCGTTCGGCGAACCATTCGGCCAGCTCGCCGTGCAGCACGATGGCAGGCTGCCCGCTGGGCAGGTTGCGCACCTCGCAGGCGCGCCAGGTCATGGGCATGCGCATGCCCAGGCCAATGGCCTTGGAGAAGGCTTCCTTGGCAGAAAAGCGCGTCGCCAGGTAGCGCACGCCGCGCTCGGGCCAGCGCGCGCTGCGGGCGCGCCAGGTGGCGAGCTCGGCCTCGGCCAGCACCCGCTCGGCAAGGCGGTCGCCGTGGCGCGCGAGGCTCGCGCGGATGCGGCGCACGTCGCAGATGTCGGTGCCGATCCCGTAGATCATGGTCGGCAGCCCGCGCGCCCTTTAGGCGCTGCGCCGCGCCGCCATCCCGGCGTCGATGCAGCGCTGGTAGGCACGCACGGTCTGCGCGTAGCCCAGCTCCAGCGCGTCCGAGACGAAGGCGTGGCCGATGGAGACTTCCAGCAGCTGCGGCACCTGGGCGACGAAGGCGGCAAGGTTGTCCTGGTTCAGGTCGTGCCCGGCGTTCACGCCCAGCCCGGCCTCGGCCGCCGCGCGCGCGGCGCAGGCATAACGCGCCAGCTGCTGCGCCTGTGCGGGCGTGTCCCAGGCGGCGGCGTAGGGCTCGGTGTAGAGCTCGACGCGGTCGGCGCCCACGGCGCGCGCGCCGGCCATCTGCTCGGGGATCGGGTCCATGAACAGGCTCACGCGCACGCCCAGGCTGCGGCATTCGGCCACCAGCGGCGCCAGGCGCGCGGCATCCTGCGGGAAGCTCCAGCCGTGGTCGCTGGTGAACTGGTCCTCGCTGTCGGGCACGAAGGTCGCCTGGTGGGGGCGCACGGCGCGGATGAACTCCATCAGGTTCTGGGTCGGGTTGCCCTCGATGTTGAACTCGCGGTCGGGCCAGTCGCGCAGCAGCCCGGCGATGGCGTGCACGTCCTCCGGCCGGATATGGCGCCCGTCCGGGCGCGGGTGCACCGTGATGCCCTGGGCGCCGGCCTGCAGGCACAGCGCCGCGGCGCGCACGACGCTGGGAATGCCCAGGTGGCGCGTGTTGCGCACCAGCGCGACCTTGTTCACGTTCACGGACAGGGCGGTGCGCCCGGCGGGGGAGTTCATAGCGATTGCAGGTCCATCATGAGCTGGCGCGTGCGCAGCAGCGGGTGGCCGCAATGGTATTGCAGCGCAGCACGCAGCTGGGCCTTGAGCCCGGCGGCGGCCGCGGCACTGGCGCGCAGCACGGCCGGGTAGGCGGCCTCGCCGCCGCCCGCGTCCAGAGCGCGCTCGAGCGCCTGCCACTGCGCGCCGGTGCAGCTGGCGCGGTCGGAGGCAGCGGCCGCGCGCAGGCCGCTTTCGGTCAGGGTGTAGGGGGCCGCCGGGTCGAGCGGCGCGAGGGTGGCGGTCTCGGCGTCCAGCGCCGGCAGCAGGCCGGCGGCGCGCAGCAGCATCAGCTCGAAGGCGCGCAGCACCGGCTCCAGCGCCTCGTCGTGGGCGTCGCCGCCGCCGAGCACGCGCACCACGCCGGCATAGACGTCGAAGAGCGGCGCGTGTGGATCCTCGCGCGCGAGCAGGCGCAGGATCAGCTCGTTCAGGTACAGGCCGGCGAGCAGCGCGTCGCCGGTGGGCATCACGTGGCCGCCCGCCCACTCGGCGCCGCGCAGGGTGTGGATCTCGCCGTGCCCGGCGGTGGCCGAATAGGTCAGGCGCAGCGGCTGCAGCGGCAGCAACACCGGCCGGAAGTTGGAAGTCGGCTTCTTCGCGCCCTTGGCGACCAGCGCCACGCGCCCGTGGTGGCGCGTGAAGGCCTCCAGGATCAAGCTGGACTCGCTCCAGTCGTAGCTGTGCAGCACGTAGGCGGGTTCATCGGCGATGCGGCGGGCGGAGGCCATGGCTTCGGATTATGCGTTTGCCGCCCGCCCAAGCGGCCCGCGCCCGGGCCCAGGGCCGGGTGCGCGCCTCACTCGTAGCCAAAGGAGCGCACGCGCGCCTCGTCGTCGGCCCAGCCCGAGCGCACCTTGACCCAGACCTCCAGGAACACCTTCGCATCGAACAGGCGCTCGAGCTCCTGGCGCGCCTCGGTGCTGATGCGCTTGAGGCGCTCGCCGCCCTCGCCGATGACCATGGCCTTGTGGCTGTCGCGCTCGACCACGATGGTCGCAGCGATGCGCACGAAACGCTTGTGCTGGCGGCTGGGCTCCTCGCTCCACTGGTCGACGGTGACGGTGGAGGTGTAGGGCAGTTCGTCGCCGGTGAAGCGAAACAGCTTCTCGCGCACCGTCTCGGAGGCGAGGAACTTCTCGGAGCGGTCGGTGAGCTCATCTTCCGCGTACCACCAGGGCTGCTCGGGCAGGTAGCGTTCGACGATGTCCAGCAGGCGCTCGATGTCGCGCCGGTTCTTGGCGGACATGGGCACGAACTCGGCGAAGGGATGGCGCTCCTGCATGCCCTTGAGCCAGGGCGCCAGCTCGGCGCGGCGGTGCACGGTGTCGAGCTTGTTGGCCACCAGCAGCGTCGGGATGCCGGGCTTGAACAGCGACAGAACCTTCGCGTCCTGCAGCGTGAAGCTGCCCGCCTCGACCACGAACAGGATCACGTCCACGTCGCCGATGGCGCCCAGCACGGCGCGGTTGAGCGATTTGTTGAGCGCCGTGGAGTGGCGCGTCTGGAAGCCCGGCGTGTCCACGAACACGAACTGCGACTGGCCGCGCGAGCGGATGCCGGTGATGCGGTGGCGCGTGGTCTGGGCCTTGCGCGAGGTGATGCTGATCTTCTGGCCGACCAGGGCGTTCATCAGCGTGGACTTGCCCACGTTCGGCTTGCCGACGATGGCCACCAGCCCGCAGTGCTGCCCCTGCACGGGCTCGGCCGGGCGGCCGCTGCGCACGCCGGCGGCGGCGAGCATGGCCTCCAGTTCGTCCTGGCCCGCGGCCGGCGCACCGGCGTCTTCGCCGGAATTGTCTTCGGTAGGATTCATCCCTTGTTCGCTCTTAGTTGGGCCAGCACCGCGGCGGCCGCCGCCTGCTCGGCCGCCCGGCGC
>NZ_ALEE01000477.1 GCF_000282995.1 Melaminivora alkalimesophila | reverse complement strand
GGCCGCCCGGCGCGACGGGCCGCTGCCGCGTAGCCGCAGCCGGCGCTCGACGACCTCGCATTCCACGTGGAAGACCTGGTTGTGCGCCGCCCCCGTGACTTCCAGCACATGGTAGGCGGGCAGTTTCATTCTGCGGCCCTGGAGCCACTCCTGCAATGCGGTCTTGGCATCCTTGGCGGCGGCCTGCAGGCTGGGGCTCAGCTCCACGCCCTCGAACAGCCGGTGCACCAGCGCCTGAGCGGCCTCGTAGCCGGCGTCCAGGTACACGGCGCCGATTAGCGCCTCCAGCGTATCCGCGAGGATCGACGGGCGCAGCTTGCCGCCCGAGCGCGCTTCGCCCTCGCCCAGCCGCAGCACCTCGGGCAGCTTCAGCCGCACGGCAATCGCATGCAGCGATTCCTGGCGCACCAGGTGCGCGCGCAGGCGCGAGAGCTCGCCCTCGGGCAGTTGGCGCAGGCGCGTGAACAGCAGCGTGGACACCGCCAGGCCCAGCACCGAGTCGCCGAGGAATTCCAGGCGCTCGTTGTGGTCAGCGCCGAAGCTGCGGTGCGTGACGGCGCGCTGCACCAGCGCGGGGTCGGAGAAGGTGTGCTGCAGCCGTTGCTGCAGGGCCTGGAGGGTCGATGGGGGCACTGGTGGAAGGACCTGGTGCGGGGCGCGCGGCCGGCCCCGCGCCGTCACTTGGTGGAGTCGTTGAAACGGTAGACCAGGTAGGCGGGGCCTGCCAGGTGGATCTCGCGCTCGTATTCGTAGGAGACGACCACCCGGTCGTCGCGCTTGGTGACCTGCAGGTCCTTGCCCGAGATCGAGCTGATGTCGTCGATGGCGGCGGCGCGGTCGAAGGCGGCGCGCACTTCGGGCACGGTGGTGCCGTCGCGCGCTGCCTTGGCGGCCGCCTTCTTGATGGCCATGTATTCGATGAAGATCGGCACGGACTGGCCGCCGACGGCGAAGACCGCCACCGCCAGCACGCCGAGAAAGACCACCCCGAAGAAAGACAGCCCGCGCTGGCGCGCACGGGCCGGTGAGCGTTGCATCGCCATGTCGTGTTTTCCCTCCTGCTGTTGGCGCCGTGGCGCCTGGTTCTTCGAAGTCAGTGGAACGATCCGATGCGCTTGAGGTTGCCGAAGTTCATCCAGACGAAGAACGCCCGGCCGACGATGTTCTCGTCCGGAACGAATCCCCAGTAGCGCGAGTCGAGCGAATTATCCCGGTTGTCGCCCATCAGAAAATAGTGGCCCTCGGGCACGGTGCAGGCGACGCCCTCGACGCTGTAGCGGCACTGCTCGCGGAACGGGAAGTTGCTCGCGCCCATCACCAGCGCGGGCGCGTCGGTGTTGACGATGACGCGGTGGCGCTCGCTGCCCAGCTGCTCCTCGAACTGCTTGAAGTAGCGCATCGCGTCAGGGTCGAAATAGTCCGGCAGCGCGCTGGTGGGCACCGGCTCGCCGTTCACCGTCAGGCGCTTGTTCAGGTAGGCGACCTCGTCGCCCGGCAGGCCGACCACGCGCTTGATGTAGTCCATGCTCGGCTGCGGCGGGTAGCGAAACACCATCACGTCACCGCGCTGCACGGGCGTGCCGGCGGTGATCTTCTTGTTGATCACCGGCAGGCGCACGCCGTAGGTGAACTTGTTCACCAGGATCAGGTCGCCCACCAGCAGCGTCGGGATCATCGAGCCCGAGGGGATCTTGAAGGGCTCGAACAGGAACGAGCGCAGCAGGAAGACGATGGCGATCACCGGAAACAGCCCGGCGGTCCAGTCGAGCCACCAGGGCTGCATCAGCAGCCGGCCCTTGGCCTCCTGGACGTCGCCGTCCACCTTCTCGATGCCCATGCGATCGAGCTCGGCGCGGCGCTGGGCGTGGGCGGCCTCCAGCGCCTGGGCAGCGCGGCGCCGCCGCGGCAGGAAGACCAGCCGCTCGGCCAGCCAGTAGGCGCCGGTGACCGCGGTGGCAAGGAACAGCAGCAGGGCGAAGTTGCCTTCGATGGCGCCGGTGTACCAGGCGGCGATGTAGCCGACGAAGGCCGCCAGCACGGCGGCCGTGATGTAGGGCATGGCTTGCATGGTGGTGGTTCGCTCAGTCCTCGACCTGCAGGATGGCCAGGAACGCCTCCTGCGGCACCTCGACCGAGCCGATCTGCTTCATGCGCTTCTTGCCGGCCTTTTGCTTCTCCAGCAGCTTCCTCTTGCGCGAGATGTCGCCGCCGTAGCACTTGGCGAGCACGTTCTTGCGCAGCGCCTTGATGTTCTCGCGCGCGATCACGTTGGCGCCGATCGCCGCCTGGATCGCCACGTCGAACTGCTGGCGGCTGATGATCTCGCGCATCTTGGCTGCCACCGCCCGGCCGCGGAACTGCGCCTGGCTGCGGTGCACGATGATGGACAGCGCATCGACCTTCTCGCCGTTGAGCAGGATGTCGACCTTCACCACGTCGGACGGCCGGTATTCCTTGAACTCGTAGTCCATAGAGGCGTAGCCGCGGCTCACGGACTTGAGCTTGTCGAAGAAGTCCAGCACGATCTCGCCCAGCGGCATCTCGTAGGTCAGCATGACCTGGCGGCCGTGGTATTGCATGTTCAGCTGCACGCCGCGCTTTTGGTTGGCCAGCGTCATCACCGGGCCGACGTAGTCCTGGGGCATGTAGAGATGCACCACCACGATGGGCTCGCGCACTTCCGCGATGCGGCCCTGGTCGGGCATGCGCGAGGGGTTCTCCACCTGGATCAGCTCGCCGTCTGCCTTGAGCACCTCGTACACCACGCTCGGCGCCGTGGTGATCAGGTCCATGTCGAACTCGCGCTCCAGGCGCTCCTGCACGATCTCCATGTGCAAGAGCCCCAGGAAGCCGCAGCGAAAGCCAAAACCCAGCGCCTGCGACACTTCCGGCTCGAAGTGCAGCGAGGCGTCGTTGAGCTGCAGCTTTTCCAGCGCGTCGCGCAGCTGGTCGTACTGGTTCGCCTCGGTCGGGTAGAGGCCGGCGAAGACCTGCGGCTGGATTTCCTTGAAGCCGGGCAACGCCTCGCTGGCCGGCCCCAGGTTGTTCGGCAGCTTCTTCTCCAGCGTGATGGTGTCGCCCACCTTGGCGGCTTTGAGCTCCTTGATGCCGGCGATGATGTAGCCCACCTCGCCCGCCTTGAGCGATTCGCGCGGCTGCTGCGCCGGCGTGAAGACGCCCAGGTTGTTGGCGTCGTAGGCGGCGCCGGTGGCCATCATCTTGAAGCGCTCGCCTTTCTTCAGCTCGCCATCGACCACGCGCACCAGCATGACCACGCCCACGTAGGCGTCGAACCAGCTGTCGATGATCATGGCGCGCAGCGGCGCATCCACCTTGCCGCGCGGCGGCGGCACCTTGGCGACGATCTGCTCGAGCACGTCCTCGATGCCCATGCCGGTCTTGGCGGAAATCGGGATCGCCTCGCTGGCGTCCACGCCGATCACGTCCTCGATCTCGGCGCGCGCGGCGTCCGGGTCGGCCTGCGGCAGGTCCATCTTGTTGAGCACCGGCAGCACTTCCACGCCCAGGTCGAGCGCGGTGTAGCAGTTGGCCACCGTCTGCGCCTCCACGCCCTGGGAGGCATCGACCACCAGCAGCGCGCCCTCGCAGGCCGACAGCGAGCGCGAGACTTCGTAGGAGAAGTCGACGTGGCCGGGCGTGTCGATCAGGTTCAGGTTGTAGACCTTGCCGTCGCGCGCCTGGTACTGCAGCGCCGCGGTCTGCGCCTTGATGGTGATCCCGCGCTCTTTCTCGATGTCCATCGAGTCGAGCACCTGCGCCTGCATCTCGCGCTCGGCGAGGCCCCCGCAGCGCTGGATGATGCGGTCGGCAAGGGTCGACTTGCCGTGGTCAATGTGCGCAATGATCGAGAAGTTTCGGATGTGGTTCATCAACAGCTAACAAACGACGGGATTCGGGGGCGGGAGCGGGGCACAAGAAAAAAGGGCGCGTCCAGGTAAGCGACGCGCCCTCAAACCAACGATCTCTGGCAACTGCGATGGTTGGGGCCCCATTGTAGGCAAAAACCTCAGGGTCCCCCTCCCATCCCGGGCGGCGGACAGGGCCGCAGCCGCAGGCCGCGGGACCACGGCCCGGCGCCTCGCAGGCGCCGGCTGCGCACGGGCCGCGTTTTCCAGCGCGCGATTCTATCCAAACGCCGTCCTGGCCCGGCCAGGGCGCTCAGCGCGCCGGGCGGATCAGGGCGTATTGCGCCCATTCGCCGCGCCGCACCAGCACATTCACCGGCCTGCTCTTGTCGGCCTTGGCGGCGGCCGCCTCGAAGTCCTTCAGGTTGCGGATCTCGGTGTTGGCCAGCGCGATGATCACATCGCCCTCGCGCAGTCCGGCGCGCGCCGCGTTGTCGCTGGCGCTCACCACGCGCACGCCGCCCTTGAGCTTGAGCTCCTTTTCCTGCGCCGGCGTCAGGTCCGCCACGACCAGGCCCAGCTGCGGGGCCGCGGCCGTCGGCTGCGCG
>NZ_ALEE01000476.1 GCF_000282995.1 Melaminivora alkalimesophila | reverse complement strand
CGGCTGCGCGCCGCCCCGCTCGTCGCCCGACCCGCCCTCGGCACGCGCCACCGGCTTCTCGTCGGGCTCGACCTCGGCGATGGTCACCGTCAGGTCGCGCGAGCTGCCGCGGCGGAAGACCGTGATGCCGGCCTTGGTCCCCGGCTTGGAATTGCCCACCAGGCGCGGCAGGTCGGCGACCTTCTCCACCGGCTTGCCATCGAAGCGCGTGATGATGTCGCCGGCCTCGATTCCGGCCCTCTCGGCCGGCGAGCCCGGCTCCACGCCACGCACCAACGCACCCTGGGACTTGCCCAGGCCGATGGATTCGGCCACGTCCTTGGAGACGGGCTCGATCTGCACGCCGATGCGCCCGCGCGTCACGCGCCCGGTGGCGCGCAGCTGGTCGCTCACGCGGATCGCCTCGTCGATCGGAATGGCAAACGAGATGCCCATGAAGCCGCCCGAGCGCGAGTAGATCTGGCTGTTGATGCCCACCACCTCGCCGCGCATGTTGATCAGCGGCCCGCCCGAGTTGCCCGGGTTGATGGCCACGTCGGTCTGGATGAAGGGCAGGTAGTCGCCCGTGTCGCGCTGCTTGGCGCTGACGATGCCGGCGGTGACGGTGTTGTCCAGCCCGAAGGGCGAGCCGATGGCCATGACCCACTCGCCGGCCTTCAGGCGGCTGACGTCGCCCACGCGCACCGCCGGCAGGCCGGTGGCGTCGATTTTCACCACCGCCACGTCGGTGCGCTTGTCCGAGCCCACGATCCGCGCCTTGAACTCGCGCTTGTCGGTGAGCGTCACGATGACCTCGTCGGCCCCTTCCACCACGTGGGCGTTGGTCATGACGAAGCCGTCGGAGGTCAGGATGAAGCCCGAGCCCACGCCGCGCGGCTGGGGCTGCTGGGGTGCCTGCGGCTGCGGGCCCGGGCCGCGCGGCACGTTCGGCACCGGCAGGCCGAAGCGGCGGAAGAACTCCAGCATGTCCTCGTCCATGCCGTTGAAGGAGGGGCGTGCGCTCACGCGCTCGGTGGTGCGGATGTTGACCACCGAGGGGCCGACCTGCTCGACCAGTTCCGTGAAGTCGGGCAGCGCGCGCACGACCGGCGCGCTCTGCGCCAGCGCCGGCGCCACCGGCACCAGCAGCCCGCCGCCGCCAGCGCCCACCAGGGCCACAGCCAGCGCTCCCGCCGACAGGCGCGCCTTCCAGACAGGGTTCTTGAGCATCATCGACCTTTCCATGCAGGAGAGAAAAAGGAGGGAACGGCGCGCACCGCCTGGCCCATGCCACTTGCAGGCACACTACAGGAGCGGGCGCCTCGCGACTGCCGGTGGGCAGCCAGGGCGCGTGTCAGCGTTCGCGCCCCGCGAAACTCGCGTTGCGCAGGAAGCCGGCGGGCATCTGCAGGGCCGCCGTGCTGTTGCCGAGCTGGCGGTGCGCGGCGAGCAGCTCGTCCAGGCGCGGGTCCCGGATCATGACGGGCGCCTCGCCGGCGGGCGCGGCTTCGCTGCGCGCCACCGTCGTGACGCTGTCCTGGGCAGCAGGCGCTGCAGGCACTGCCTTCGGTTGCGCGGAGGCCAACTGGGCGCCGGCCGGAACTCCTCCCGGCAGGGCCGTGTAGGCATGCCAGCCCAGCACCGCGACCGCCGCCAGCGAGGCAAAGCCCGCCGCCAGCTTCCAGCGCAGCACCGGGTCATTGGCCGCACGCTGCGATGTCGCAGCCGCGGATGC
>NZ_ALEE01000475.1 GCF_000282995.1 Melaminivora alkalimesophila | reverse complement strand
GCCGCGGATGCGGCCGGCGCCACCGACTGCAAGGGGGCCGTGGCCAGCGTCCTGGACGGCGCCTCGGATGCCATCTGCGCGCGCAGCCGCTGCAGCAGCGCAGGGTCGGTCATCGGCCGCACGGCCTGCCCCTGTCGCAGCGTGTCGCCGATCAGGTGGTAGACCTGCCAGCAGGCCTGGGCCTCCTGGTGGCCCGCGTGGCGCATCGCCTGGGCAAAGCCTTCGCCCTGCAGCTCGCCATCGGCCATGGCCGACAGCTGCTCGCGCATGTGCAGAAGATCGTGTTCGTCTTTCATGGTCCTACCCGCTCCTGGCTGGAACGTCCGCATTCGAAGCCTGCGAGCCGCCGGCTACCAGCGCTTGCCCGAACGCTGCTCGAGCAGCGGCCGCACCCGCGCGGAGATCGCCTCGCGCGCCCGAAAGATGCGTGAACGCACGGTTCCGATGGGGCAATCCATGGCAGTGGCAATCTCGTCATAGCTCAGGCCTTCGAGCTCGCGCAGCGTGATCGCCTGGCGCAGCTCCTCGGGCAGGGCCTGCATGGCGGCGTTCACGGCGGCTGCGATCTCCTGTGCGGCCAGCACGGTTTCCGGTGTCTCGTCGCTGCTTAGTTCGCGATCGAGCAGGGAAGTTTCCTCACCGTCGTCCTGCGTGCTGCGCAGGGCGCTTTCGGTGATCACCGGATCGCGGCGCAGGTCCACCAGCGCCTTCTTGGCGGTGTTCACCGCGATGCGGTAGAGCCAGGTGTAGAACTGTGCGTCGCCGCGGAACTGGTGCAGCGCCCGCCAGGCGCGCAGAAAGGTCTCCTGCGTGATGTCCTGCACCAGATCGACGTCGCGCACCATGCGTGCCACCAGCCGCTCGACGCGCCGTTGGTACTTCAGCACCAGCAGCTCGTAGGCGCGCTGGTCGCCCGCCACCGCGCGCTCGACCAGTTGCAGGTCGCTGTCAGCGGCTGGGCGGGCGGGCGGCAGGGAGTCGGTCATCGTGGGTGTCGCTCGTTAGGGCCGGCAGCGTGCGCCGGTGGGGTCGTCTGCGTCCTGGCATCGACGGGTGGGCCAGCCCCGGTGCCCGGCACCGTGGCCATGGGGGGGCGGGCGTGCAGTGCCCGGCGCAATGCCGCCCACTGCGCGGGCGCGCTGCGCGCCTGCAGCCACAGCCACTGCGCCGGACCGGAGACGGGCCGCACGCGCAGCAGCAGCGCGCCCTGCAGGTCCAGCGCCACCTCCGGGGCCTCGCGCAAGGGCACGAAGCGCTCCGAGACGGCCGAGCGCTCGAGCAGCCACGCCTCGCCGTCCCACTGCAGCACCCCTTCAGGCAGGGACCGCAGCCAGTGCAGCGCCAGCGCCGAGCAGGCCAGCCACAGCAGCACGCCGCCGCCGGCCCGCAAGGGCTGGGTCGCTGCTTCGCCGATGCCCCGGGCGATCCACAGGCCGATGGCCACCAGCCCGAGGCCCGAGAGCAGCGCCGCCGCCACGCCCAGGGCGGCCGAGCCGCCATAGGGATGGCGCGCGGGCGGCGGCAGTGGGCGGGAGGACATGGACCGCGCCCCAGGGGGTGGTCAGGGCGACACTGGAAGAGACGGCATGGAGCGCCTGGGCCTCCCGCGCCGTCCGCCCTCAGGCGCGCTGGAAGACCAGCGTGCCGTTGGTGCCGCCAAAGCCGAAGTTGTTCTTCAGCGCCACGTCGATCTTCATGTCGCGCGCCTCGTTGGCGCAGTAATCGAGGTCGCACTCGGGGTCCTGCTCGACCAGGTTGATGGTCGGCGGCACCTTCTGGTGATACAGCGCCAGCACGGTGAACACGCTCTCGATGCCGCCGGCGCCTCCCAGCAGGTGGCCCGTCATGGACTTGGTGGAGCTGATCACCATCCTGTGGGCCTGCTCGCCCAGGGCGGCCTTGATGGCATTCGTCTCGTTGACGTCGCCCAGGGGCGTGGAGGTGCCGTGCGCGTTCAGGTACTGGACCTGGTCGGCGTTCACGCCGGCGTTCCTGAGCGCCGCCAGCATGGCGCGGCGCGGGCCGTCCATGTTGGGCGCCGTGATGTGGCCGGCGTCGGCGCTCATGCCATAGCCGATCAGCTCGGCATAGATCCTGGCGCCGCGCGCCTTGGCGTGCTCGTACTCTTCCAGCACCAGCACGCCCGCGCCCTCGCCCAGCACGAAGCCGTCGCGGCCCTTGTCCCAGGGGCGCGAGGCCGCCTGGGGATCGTCGTTGCGCGTGGACAGCGCCCGCATGGCGGCGAAGCCGCCGACGCCCAGCGGCGAGACCGTGGCCTCGCTGCCCCCGGCGACGACCACGTCGGCGTCGCCGTACTCGATCTTGCGGGCCGCCTCGCCGATGCAGTGCAGCCCGGTGGTGCAGGCCGTGACCACCGACAGGTTCGGGCCCTTGAAGCCGAAACGCATGGACACGTGGCCCGCCACCATGTTGATGATCGAGGCCGGCACGAAGAAGGGCGTGATGCGCCGCGGGCCGCGCGCCTCCAGCTCGGCGTGGGTGTTCTCGATGAGCGGCAG
>NZ_ALEE01000474.1 GCF_000282995.1 Melaminivora alkalimesophila | reverse complement strand
GGCAGCCCGCCGATGCCTGAGCCGATGATGCAGCCGATGCGCGTGGCCAGCTCTTCGTCCAGCGCCTCGCCCGTGGGCAGGCCGGCGTCACGCACGGCCTCCTCGGCCGCGGCGATGCCGAAATGGATGAAGGCATCCATCGTGCGCGCATCCTTGGCGCTCAGGTAGGCGTCCAGATCGAACCCCTTGACCTCGCCGGCGATCTTGCAGGCGAAGTTCGTCGTATCGAACTTGGTGATGAGGTCGATGCCGGACTGGCCGGCGAGGATGTTGGCCCAGGCGTCTGCCACCGTGTTGCCCACGGGGGTGACGCAGCCCAGGCCGGTCACGACAACGCGACGACGGCTCATGCGTGAAAACCTTGTAGCTGTTCTGGCGGGGCGGCGCGCCCCCGGGCTGGGATCAGCCCTTGTGGTGGGTGTTGGCGTAGTCGATGGCGTTTTGCACCGTGGTGATCTTCTCGGCGTCCTCGTCCGGGATCTCGATGCCGAACTCGTCTTCCAGAGCCATCACCAGTTCCACCGTGTCCAGCGAGTCGGCACCCAGGTCGGCGACGAAGGCCTTCTCGTTGGTGACCTGGGACTCTTCCACGCCGAGTTGCTCGGCGATGATCTTTTTGACACGTGCTTCGATATCGCTCATGGGTTTCCCTCAAGGGGTTGTGAATGAATCCGCGATTCTAGCCGCTTCGGGGAGGCTCCCCCGGTGCGGCCGGCCGCGCGGAAGATCCGGCCCAAAACCGCTGTGCTCACATGTACATGCCGCCGTTGACGTGCAGCTCCTGGCCCGTCACGTAGCCGGCGCCATCGGACGCGAGGTAGGCGACGGCGTGCGCGATGTCCTCGGGACGGCCCAGCTCGCCCAGCGCGATCTGCGCGCGCAGCGCCTTCTTCTGCTCCTCGGGCAGCTCGGCCGTCATGTCGGTGGCGATGAAGCCCGGCGCCACGCAGTTCACCGTGATGCCGCGGCTGCCGAGCTCGCGCGCCAGCGCACGCGTCATCCCGGCCACGCCCGCCTTGGCGGCGGCGTAGTTCGCCTGGCCCGGGTTGCCCGAGGCGCCGACCACGCTGGTGATGCTGATGATGCGCCCGAAGCGCTGCTTCATCATGGGGCGGATGGCGGCGCGGCTGGCGCGGAACACGGCCTTCAGGTTGGTGTCGATGACCGCGTCCCAATCTGCGTCCTTCATGCGCATGGCGAGCGTGTCGCGCGTGATGCCGGCGTTGTTGACCAGCACGTGCAGGCCGCCGTCTTCCTTGGCGATGGATTCCACCAGTGCCTCGACGGCGGCGCCGTCGGTGACGTCCAGGCGCACGCCGCGCCCACCGCGGGCCGCCAGGGCGGCGCCGATGCGCGCGGCGCCCTCGTCGGTGGTGGCGGTACCGATCACGGTGTAACCGCGCGCGGCAAGCTCCGCGGCGATCGCGGCGCCGATGCCGCGCGTGGCGCCGGTCACCAGCGCGATCCGGGGAGAAGTGGTTGCAGGGGCGTTCATGCCAGCAGCTCCTTGGTCTCGGCGAGCGTCGCCGGGTCGTACAGGGACGCGCCGACCAGCTCGGGGTCGATGCGGCGGGTCATGCCGGCGAGGACCTTGCCCGGCCCGCACTCGACGATGTGGGTTGCGCCAAAGCGCGCCTTGAGCGCCTGCACGCACTCCACCCAGCGCACCGGCCGGTATGCCTGGCGGTACAGGGCGTCGCGGATGGCGTCGGCCTCCTGCGGCGCGGCCACGTCCACGTTGTTGAGCACCGGGAACTGCGGCGACGCCAGTTCGAGCTCCGCCAGCGCCGCGCGCAGCCGCTCGGCCGCCGGCTTCATCAGGCTGGAGTGGAAGGGCGCCGAGACCGGCAGCGGCAGCGCGCGCTTGGCGCCCAGGCCCTTGAGCAGCTCACAGGCCCGGTCCACGCCGGCCCGGGTGCCGGCAATCACGGTCTGGGCCGGGTCGTTGAAGTTCACGGCCTCGACCACCTCCGGGGAGCCTGCGCCAAATTCCTGCTGCGCCTGGGCGCAGCCTTCGATGACCTTCTCGGCCGGCAGGCCGAGGATGGCCGCCATGGCGCCGGCGCCCACGGGGACGGCCTCCTGCATGGCGGCGGCGCGCAGGCGCACCAGCGGGGCAGCCTGGGCGAGCGTCAGCACGCCGGCGGCGACCAGCGCGGAATATTCGCCCAGCGAGTGGCCGGCCACGGCCGCGGGCAGCGCCCCGCCCTCGGCGCGCCAGGCGCGCCACGCCGCCACCCCGGCCACCAGCATCACGGGCTGGGTGTTGGTGGTCAGCGCCAGCGCCTCCTTCGGGCCACCGGCGATCAGTGCCCCCACGTCCTCGCCCAGGGCAGCGGAAGCCTCGGCCAGCGTCTCGCGCACGGCGGGGTGGTCGCCCCAGGCGTCGAGCATGCCCACCGACTGCGAGCCCTGTCCGGGAAATACGAATGCGAAGTTCTTTGCCATGGATCCTCGTCCCCAATGAAAACCACCCGCAGGCCGCGCACCGCCGGCGCGGCCGGGGCCCTTACATCCGGAGCAGCACTGCGCCCCAGGTGAAGCCGCCGCCCACACCCTCAAGCATCACCGTCTGGCCCGGGCGGACCTGGCCGGCGCGCACCGCGTGGTCCAGCGCCAGCGGAATGGAGGCGGCCGAGGTGTTGCCGTGCTGGTCCACCGTGACCACCACCTTGTCCATGGGAAGCTTCAGCTTGCGCGCCGTGCTCTGCATGATGCGGATGTTGGCCTGGTGCGGGATCAGCCAGTCGATGTCGGCCTCCGTGAGCCCGGCCTTGTCGAGCACGGCGCGGGCGGCCTTTTCCAGCACCCCTACGGCCAGCTTGAACACTGCCTGCCCATCCATGGTCAGCAGCGGGCTGCCCAGCACCTGGCCGCCATAGACGTTGCCCGGCACGCACAGGATGCCCACGTGGCTGCCGTCGGCGTGCAGGTCGCTGGCCAGGATGCCAGGCTCGTCGGACGCTTCCAGCACCACCGCACCGGCGCCGTCGCCGAACAGCACGCAGGTCGTGCGGTCGCGGAAGTCCAGGATGCGGCTGAAGACTTCCGATCCCACCACCAGCGCGCGCCGCGCGGTGCCGGCGCGGATCATGGCGTCGGCCACCGTGAGGGCGTAGACGAAGCCGCTGCACACCGCCTGCACGTCGAAGGCCGGGCAGCCGTGCGCGCCCAGCTTGTGCTGCAGGATGCAGGCGGTGGAGGGAAAGACCATGTCCGGCGTGGACGTGGCGACGATGATCAGGTCGATGTCCTGCGGCGCGCAGCCGGCCGCGGCCAGCGCCTGGCGGGAAGCCTCCAGCCCCAGGTCGCTGCTGGCCACGTCGCGCTCGGCGAAGTGGCGCGCGCGGATGCCGGTGCGCTCGACGATCCACTCGTCGGAAGTCTCGATGCCGTCGGCGGCCAGCTGGGCCACCAGGTCGGCGTTGCTCACTCGGCGCGCAGGCAGGCTGCTGCCCGTGCCGACAATACGGGAATAGGCTGTCATCAATGCGGGGACGGCGGTGTCGCGCCCGGAACGCTGGCCATGTCGGGGGCCGCAGGCAGCACCGCCGCATGCGCGACCCGCGTGCGCACACGCTCGAGCAGGTTGTTGCGGGCCGCATCATACGCGCGGTTGAGCGCCTGCTCGAAGGCCAGCGCATCGGCCGAGCCGTGGCTCTTGAAGACCAGGCCGCGCAGACCGAGCAGCGCCGCACCGTTGTAGCGGCGATGGTCCATGCGCCGCTTGAGCGCCGCCAGCACCGGGTAGGACACCACGGCAGCTGCGCGCGTCAGGAGGTTGCGCGAGAACTCTTCCTTCAGGAAGCCACCGATCATCGACGCCAGACCCTCGATGGTCTTGAGCGCCACGTTGCCGACGAAGCCGTCGCAGACCACGATGTCGGCTGCGCCCTTGAAGATGTCGTTGCCCTCGACGTTGCCATGGAAGCAGATATCGCCACGCGCGGCCGCGGCGCGCAGCAGCTCCCCGGCGCGCTTGATCTCCTCGCTGCCCTTGATGGCTTCCTCGCCGACGTTGAGCAGGCCCACCCGGGGCTGCGGGTCGTCGTTGAGCACCGAGACCAGGGCCGAGCCCATGATGGCGAACTGCAGCAGGTGCTCGGCCGTGCAATCGACGTTCGCGCCCAGGTCGAGCACCGTGGTGGCGCCGCCGCGCATGTTCGGGATCTGCGTGGCGATGGCCGGGCGGTCGATGCCGTCGAGCGTCTTGAGCAGGTAGCGCGCGATCGCCATCAGCGCGCCGGTGTTGCCCGCCGACACGGCCGCCTGGGCGCGCCCCTCCTTGACCTGGAGGATGGCGACGCGCATGGAGGAATCCTTCTTGCGCCGCAGCGCCGCCTCCACGGGCTCGTCCATGCCCACCACCTCGGACGCCGGCACGACCTCGGCGCGCTCGTGGGCGAAGCCCTGCAGGCGCTCGGGGCGCCCGACCAGCAGCAGCCGGGCCTCGGGGTGGTGGTTCAGGAACTGGCGGCACGCGGCGAGCGTGACGTCGGGGCCGTGGTCGCCCCCCATGCAGTCGACAGCCAGTGTGATCATCGGCGGGTTGCTTGGAGCCGCTCGAAGCGGACGGAAGAAAAGGACAGGAAATGGGGCCGCCATTTTGGCAGCCCCCAACGACAAAGGCCCGCGCTACGGAATTCGTAGCCGCGGGCCTTGCGGAAAACAGCGCGGTGCGGGGCGCGCGCTCAGTCTTCGCTCTTGCTCTTGATCACCTGGCGCCCACGGTAGTAGCCGTTGGGGCTGATGTGGTGGCGCAGGTGCGTCTCGCCAGTGGTCGGCTCGACGGCGATGCCGGGCGTGTCGAGGGCGTTGTGCGAGCGGTGCATGCCGCGCTTGGAAGGGGACTTCTTGTTTTGCTGAACAGCCATGGTCGGCTCCTGGGCTTGAAGGGGTTTGGATGGATGAGAACGCGATCAGCCCATTGAAGACACGAGGGGTTTCGCGCGAAGCCCGCCATTATAGCGGATGCCCGCCAAGGGGCGAGGCGCCTCGGTCATCCGGTCTTCTTGCCCAGGCCCGCGAGCGCCGCGAAGGGGTTGGGGACCTCGGCGCTGGCCGCCTCGAAGTCCTCGTCGCTCGAGGCCATCGGCACATCCACGGGGCAGCTCTCGTGCAGCGGCACCAGGGGCAGCGCCATGATCAGCTCGTCCTCGATCAGCTCGCGCAGGTTGAAGTCGCGGCTCAGGACCAGCAGGTCTTCCTCGCTGTCGGCGTCCAGCGCCTCGGCCGTCGCCTCGTCGGCGACGAAGCGAAATTCCCGCTCGACCGACAGCGGCACGTCCACCGGCTGCAGGCAGCGCTGGCAGGTGAGCGGCACGGTGGCCTGGGCCTTCAGGCGCAACCAGATCTGGCCGCCGATGCCGTGTGTGGTGCGGATCTGGCCATCGGCGCTCCAGTCCACGCGCAGGTCTGGGTGCAGGCCCTGCGCCTCCTCGGCCAGGCGCTGGTAGCGCAGCAGGGTGTCGTGGCCGGACAGGTGGCCCCCGGCCTGCGCGAAGGCCTTGACGTCCAGCCGGTCTGGGGAGTGTTCCTTGGGCATGGTGGGCAGTGTAAGAGAATCGCGCGATGCCGACGCCGATCCCGCCCCCCCTGCCCCGCCCCCTGGTCCTGGGTTCCACCTCGCGCTACCGGCGCGAGCTGCTGGAGCGCCTGGGCCTGCCCTTTGAGACTGCTGCGCCCGAGGTGGACGAGGCGCCCCGGCCGGGCGAGGCGCCGCGGGAGCTGGCACGGCGCCTGGCGCTGGCCAAGGCGCGCGACGTCGCGCAGCGCCGGCCCGAGGCGCTGGTCATCGGCTCGGACCAGGTGGCCGACCTCGGCGGCGAGCCCCTGGGCAAGCCGGGCGACCACGTGCGCGCCACCGCGCAACTGAAGCGCATGCGCGGGCAGGTGGTGCTGTTCCACACGGCGGTGGCGGTGGTGTGTGCCGGGATCGGTTTCGAGCAGGTGGAGCTGGCGCCGGTGCGCGTGCGCTTTCGCGACCTCTCTGACGCGGAGATCGAGCGTTACCTGCGCGCCGAGCAGCCCTACGACTGCGCCGGCAGCGCCAAGAGCGAGGGGCTGGGCATCAGCTTGCTGGAATCCATCGACAGCGACGACCCGACGGCGCTCATCGGGCTGCCGCTGATCGGCACCTGCCGGCTGCTGCGCGCGGCCGGGCTGACGCTGCCATGAGCGCGAACACCCCACCGGGGACGCTCTACCTGGTGCCGGCGCCGCTGGATTTCGGCTGCGACGCGCAGGCGCCCCTGAGCGAAGTGCTGCCCGAGGGCACGCTGCGCCAGGCGGCGCGGCTGACCCACTGGGTGTGCGAGAACGCCAAGAGCCTGCGCGCCTACCTCAAGCGCATCGAGGCCCTGCACCCGCTGGCCGCGCCCCTGCAGCAGCAGCACATCGCCGAGCTGCCGCGCGCCATCCACAAGAAGGGCGACCACGGCGGGCCGGGCAGCGCGCAGGCGGATGCCTCGGCGCTGCTGGCGCCCCTGCGCGCAGGCCACGACATGGGGCTGGCGAGTGAGGCCGGGATGCCGGCCGTGGCCGATCCGGGCAGTTCGGTGGTGCGCGCCGCGCACGACGCAGGCGCGCGGGTGGTGCCGCTGGTGGGGCCGGTGTCGCTGCTGCTGGCGCTGGCGGCCAGCGGCCTGAACGGCCAGAACTTCGCCTTCGTCGGCTACCTGCCGCAGGAGGCGGCGGCGCGCGCGCAGCGCATCCGCGAACTCGAGGCGCTGGCGCTGCGCACCGGGCAGAGCCAGCTGTTCATCGAGACACCCTACCGCAATCCGGCGCTGTGGCAGGCCCTGCTGGAGCAGCTGCGGCCCGACACGCGCCTGGCGGTGGCGCAGGGCCTGACGCTGGCGCAGGCCCGGGTGCAGAGCCGGCGCGTGCAGCACTGGCGGGCGGATGCGCAGCCGCCCGACCGGCAGGTGCCGGCGGTGTTCGCCATCGGAGCGTGAGCCCGCGCGGCGCGCTCAGCGCAGCTGCGGCACCTGCAGCGCCGCCATCGCCTTCATGGCGCCCGCGCCCACTGCCGCGCCGAACTTGCGCGCCAGGCGCTCGGCCACGTTGTCGCGGCGCGTGTAGTCGATGACCTCCTCGGCCTTGACCACCTCGCGCGCCACGTAGTCCAGGTTGCCCAACCCGTCCGCGAGGCCCAGTTCCACCGCCTGCTGACCGGTCCAGAACAGGCCGCTGAAGGTCTCGGGCGTGTCCTTCAGGCGTTCGCCGCGCCCGGCCCGCACCACGGCGATGAACTGCGCGTGGATCTGGTCGAGCATCGCCTGGGCGTACTCGCGCTGGCGCTCGCTCATGGGGCTGAAGGGGTCGAGGAAGCCCTTGTTCTCGCCGGAGGTGATGAGGCGGCGCTCCACGCCCAGCTTGTCCATGGTGCCGGTGAAGCCGAAGCCGTCCATCAGCACGCCGATGCTGCCGACGATGCTCGCCTTGTCCACGAAGATGTCGTCGGCGGCAGCGGCGATGTAGTAGGCGGCCGAGGCGCAGGTTTCCTCGACCACGGCGTACACCGGCTTGCCGTGCTTGGCCTTCAGGCGCACGATCTCGTCGTTGATGATGCCCGCCTGCACCGGGCTGCCGCCGGGCGAGTTGATGAGCAGCACCACCGCCTGCGAGCCCGCATCCTCGAAGGCGCTGCGCATGGCGGCCACGACGAATTCGGCGCTGGCCTCGTTGCCGGCAGCGATCTCGCCCTTGATGTCGACCACCGCGGTGTGGGGCGTGCTCTTGGCGGCTCCGGCGATGTCGCGCGAGGCGACGGTCCAGACGAGGGCGCCGACGAGCAAGATCCAGGCGAAGCGCCAGAAGATGCGCCAACGGCGCGCCGCGCGCTGTTCGGCGAGGGTGCCGAGCACCAGCTTTTCCAGCACCTCGCGCTCCCATCCGGGGGATTGGGCGCCGCGCGCGGGGCGGGTCTTGCCGGGGTCGGCCGCTGCCCCCCACAGGTCGGGCGGAGCGGGTCGGTCGGGCTGCGAACCGTCGGGGCGGGAGGGGGTGGGCTCGGTCATGGTGTCGGGGGGTTGAGGCCTCGGCTCACGAGGCCAGCGGTTGCAGCAGGGGCGCAGTATGCCAGTGCACGGCGCCGCCCTCTTCGCTCAGCTCCACGCGCACCAGGCTGCCGCGGCAGGGACCGGAGGCGCAGGCGCCGGTGTCGGGCTCGTAGCTCGCGCCGTGCGTCGCGCACAACAGCCAGCGGCCGGTGTCGTCGAAGAAACGCCCCTCCTGCCAGTCCATCTCCATGGGCACGTGGGTGCAGCGGTTGAGGTAGGCGTGCACCCGGCCCCGGTAGCGGATCGCGAAGGCGCGCAGGCGCTCGCCGGTGTAGGCCACGTCGAAGGCAACGGCCGGCCCGCCATCGACGAGCTCGCCGCTGGCGCACAGGTAGATGCGCTCCGTGTCGGGGGCGGCGGGGCCGGGCATCAGGCGTTTCCTTCCAGCCACTGGTGCAGTTCCTGTACCGAATGCGCCACGCACAAGGGCCCCAGCTCGGCAAAGCCCCGCGTGCTGTGCGCGCCGTAGCCCACGCCCACGCTAGCGCACCCGGCGGCGCGCGCCATCTCCAGGTCGTGCGTGGTGTCGCCGATCATCAGCGTGCGCTGCGGCGCCACGTCGAACTCGGCCATCAGCTCCTGCAGCATCAGGGGATGCGGCTTGCCGGCGGTCTCGTCGGCGG
>NZ_ALEE01000473.1 GCF_000282995.1 Melaminivora alkalimesophila | reverse complement strand
GGTCTCGTCGGCGGTGCGCGAGCCGTCGAACATGCCGCGCAGCTGCACGGCGCCCAGAACGTGGTCCAGTCCGCGCCGGCTCTTGCCGGTCGCCACCGTGAGCAGGTGGCCGCGGCCCTTGAGCATCTCCAGCAGCGGCAGCACGCCCGGGAACAGGCTCACGTCGTCCTGGTGCTGCAGGTAGTGGTAGCGGTAGCGGTTGCCCAGCTCGGTGTATTTCTCCGGCGGCACGTCGGGCGCGGCGTGTGCGAGTGCCTGCGGCAGCGCCATGCCGATGACCCAGGCCGCCGCCTCGCTGGTGGGCACCTGCCCGCCCACGTCGCGCACCGCGTCCTGGATGCTGCGCACGATGATGGCGGTGGAGTCGAACAGCGTGCCGTCCCAGTCGAAGGCGATCAGGTCGAAGCGGCGGCGGGCGGAAGCGGACATCGGGACGAAGCGGAGGGACGTTGGAATGCCGGACGGCGGTGGCCCATGCCCGAGGGGCTCAAGGGGCCGAAGGAGCGAGGAAGGCCGACAGGTCGGCAGGCAGCTCGGCGTGCAGCGTGGTGCGCTCGCCGGTGGCGGGATGGTCGAACTGTAGCCGCCAGGCGTGCAGGAACATGCGGCGCAATCCCTGCCTGTGGACGCGGCGATTGAGGTCGAAGTCGCCGTACTTGTCGTCGCCCACGATGCCGTGGCCGTTGCTGGCCAGGTGCACGCGGATCTGGTGCGTGCGGCCGGTCTTGATGGTGACTTCCAGCAGCGACATGGCAGGCAGCTCCTCGGCCGGGCGCGGCGCAAGACGCTCGCGCACGCGCACCAGGGTGAGCGCGCGCATGGCGTCCGGGTCGTCGGCGGTGGTCACGCGCACGCGGCGCTCGCCGTCGGCCTGCAGGTACTTGTGCAGCGGCGTGTCGATCACCCGCCGCGCCTCGGGCCACTGCCCAGCGACCAGCGCCAGGTAGGTCTTGCCCGTGGAGCGGCCCCGGAACTGCTCCTGCAACTGGGTCAGTGCCGAGCGGCGCTTGGCGACCAGCAGGATGCCGGAGGTTTCCCGGTCCAGCCGGTGCACGAGTTCCAGGAACTTCGCCCCCGGCCGCGCCCGCCGCAACTGCTCGATCACGCCGAAGCTCACGCCGCTGCCGCCGTGCACGGCCACGCCGGCCGGCTTGTCGAGCGCGATCAGGTGCTCGTCCTCCAGCAGGATGGGGAATTCGCGCGGCGGCGCGGCACGCGCTCCGTCTTCTTCCTGGAGCGGCGCCATGCGCACCGGCGGCACACGCACCTGGTCGCCCGCCGCCACGCGGGCGTCGGCGCTGGCGCGGCCGCGGTTCAGGCGCACCTCGCCGCTGCGGATGATGCGGTAGACGTGGGTCTTGGGCACGCCCTTGAGGTGGCGCAGCAGGAAATTGTCCAGGCGCTGACCGGCGGACTCGCCATCGACCTGGAGAATGCGCACGGCGGCAGCGCCCTGCCCTTGCGCGGACGCGCCCCTTGCGGCCGCTTTGCCGCCTATAATCTGTTTCACCTGCGCGACGAATGTGTAAGTGGTTGATCCGTCTGGATTTTAACGGACGTGGCCCGGTTCGCTGCGCAGGCTGGTCGATGCCAACGGGCGTCGTGCGCATTCCGGAGCGGCCTTCTGCCGCCTCTCCCGGCTGCCGCGCACGGCGCACGGCGGGCTGACTCATCGAAACACTGAATACGGATATCTCAGGTCGGCGCCGGCCTTCCCGTGCCTGTCTTGCCTCTCTGCAAGGCACGGTGCCCGGCGGATCAAAGCGAAATCATGGGGCTGCTTCTGGCATGGATCGTGTCGCTGTGGCGGGGGCGTGAGCTCCTGCCCTGGCCATGCGTGCCCGCGGCTGTGCCCACCCGCACCGTGCCCCCCGCGCGACCCCCGGTCGCGTGGCGGCGCACGCTGCGCCTCGCCCCCATCCACGCCCCTCCTCTTCGCTTGCGCGGCTGTTGAGCCCCGCGCAGGCGCCCCGTGCCTGCGCCTTTTTCGCGCAGCCCGAAGGCATCCGTCGTCCCGTCCGTTTCGGCGCGTCCGCCCCGGCATCTTGGGCCCTTCCCGAAGGGCCGGTGATGACGCCTGTGCATGGCCCCCTGTGGCCCCCTGCCCCGGCGCATGGATACGCAAGACAACGAAGGAAACGCATCAATGAAGCGGATGCTCATCAACGCCACGCAGCCCGAGGAGCGGCGCCTGGCCATCGTGGACGGCCAGAAGCTGCTGGACTACGAGATCGAGATCGAAGGGCGCGAGCAGCGCAAGGGCAACATCTACAAGGCCGTGGTGACGCGCGTCGAGCCCTCGCTGGAGGCCTGCTTTGTCGATTACGGCGAGGACCGCCACGGCTTCCTGCCCTTCAAGGAAATCTCCAAGCAGTACTTCGCCGAGGGCGTCTCGCCGTCGCAGGCGCGCATCAGCGAGGCCATCAAGGAAGGCCAGGAACTGATCGTCCAGGTGGACAAGGAAGAGCGCGGCAACAAGGGCGCGGCGCTCACCACCTTCATCAGCCTGGCCGGCCGCTACGTGGTGCTGATGCCCAACAACCCGCGCGGCGGCGGCGTCTCGCGGCGCATCGAGGGTGAGGACCGCGCCGAGCTGAAGGAGGCGATGGACCAGCTCGAATACCCCAAGGGCATGAGCATCATCGCGCGCACCGCCGGCATCGGTCGCACCGCGCCCGAGCTGCAGTGGGATCTGAACTACCTGCTCAAGCTCTGGAACGCCATCGACGGCGCCGCCAAGGCCGGCAAGGGCGCCTTCCTGATCTACCAGGAATCGAGCCTGGTGATCCGCGCGATCCGCGACTACTTCAACAGCGACATCGGCGACATCCTGATCGACACCGACGACATCTACGAGCAGGCGCAGCAGTTCATGCAGCACGTCATGCCCGAGCACGCGTCCAAGGTGAAACGCTACCGCGACGACGCGCCGCTGTTCTCGCGCTTCCAGATCGAGCACCAGATCGAGTCGGCCTACTCGCGCACCGTGACGCTGCCGTCGGGCGGCGCCATCGTGATCGACCACACCGAGGCGCTGGTCAGCGTGGACGTGAACTCGGCGCGCGCCATCAAGGGCGGCGACATCGAGGAGACCGCCACGCGCACCAACCTGGAGGCCGCCGACGAGGTGGCGCGCCAGATGCGCCTGCGCGACCTGGGCGGGCTGATCGTCATCGACTTCATCGACATGGAGGAGTCGAAGAACCGCCGCGAGGTGGAGCAGCGCCTGCGCGAGGCGCTGCGCCAGGACCGCGCCCGCGTGCAACTGGGCTCGATCAGCAAGTTCGGCCTGCTGGAGATGAGCCGCCAGCGCCTGAAGCCTTCGCTGTCCGAGGGCGCGCACATCCGCTGCCCGCTGTGCGACGGCACCGGCCACGTGCGCGACACGGAAGGCTTTGCGCTGCAGATGCTGCGCATGATCCAGGAAGAGTGCATGAAGGACAACACGGCCGGCGTGCATTGCCAGGTGCCGGTGGAGGTCGCGAGCTTCCTGCTGAACGAAAAGCGCACCGAGATCGCCAAGATCGAGCTCAAGCAGCGCGTCTCCGTGGTGCTGATCCCGAACAAGTCGCTCGCCACGCCGCACTACCGGCTCGAGCGCCTCAAGCACGACGACCCGCGCCTGGAAAACCTGGACGCCAGCTACAAGCTGGCCGACGTGGAGGAAGACCAGACCAAGGTCACGCGCCGCTCGCAGGAGCCCACCAACAAGCAGACGCCCGTGATCAAGGGCGTGTTGCCCGACGCACCGGCCCCTGTGGCCGAGCCGCGCCCCGAAGGCGCCGCCCGCGGCGCCACGCGCCCGCAGGGCCAGGGCCAGCAGCGCCCGGCAACGGCCCCCACGCCTGCGCCCCAGCGCCCGGCCGCCGCACCTGCGCCCGAGCAGGGCTTCTTCGCATGGATCAAGAGCCTGTTCGGCTTTGGCGCCGCACCCGCGCCCGCACCTGTGGCCGCCCCCGCGCAGACGCCCGCGGAACCCGGCGCACGCGGCGAAGGGCGTCGCGGTGAGCGCGGCGGTCGCCGTGGCGAACGCACTGGTGAACGCAGCGGCGAGCGTGGCGGTGAGCGCAATGGCAACCGCGAAGGCGGCGAAGGCCGCGGCCGCCGTGGCGAAGGCCGTGGCGGCGAGCGCAGCGCCGAGGGCCGCGAGAACCGCGAACCGCGTGAGCCACGCAATGGCCGCGACGGCGAACGCCGTGGCGAGCGCGCGGAAGGCGAGAGCCGCCGCGAGCCGCGCGAAGGCCGTGGCGGCCGCGAGCGCGGTGAGCGCAACGCACAGCCGCCCATGCAGTCTGCGGCCGACCCGGCCAACACCCCGGTCACGACCGATGCCGACGTGGCAGTGACCGAGGAGCGCTCGGCACGCACCGGCGAGCGCGGTGAACGCCGCGAACGGGGTGAACGAGGCGAGCGCCGTGAGCGCGGCGGCGAGCGCCGCGAACGCGGCCCGCGCACCATCGACGCCAACGCCCCCGCCGCTGGCGCCGACTTTGCCGACACTGCGCCCCTGGCCGCATTGCCGGACCTGGACCTGTCCGGCGCTGAAGTTGGTACGTCCGGCGCCGAAGCCCCCGCCGGCGAGGAGCGCCGCGAGCGCCGTTCGCGCGACCGCTATGGACGCGACCGCCGCGAACGTGGCGAGCGCAGCCCGCGCAATGCCGAGGCCAGCGCCACCGGTGCCGATGCCGAAGCGCCTGCCGCGCCGCTGATGGACCTGGACCTCCCCGCTCCCGCTGCGGCGGCCGAGGAAGACTCCGCCCCCGCACGCCGCAGCTATTTCGCCTCCGCTCCGGCATCTGCCCCGGCGGCAACGCCGCAGGCCGCGTCCGAAGCCGCTGCCGCAGTGACGCCGCCCCCGGCCGCCGTGGCAGCCCCCGCACCGGCGCCCGCGCCCGTTGCAGCGGCACCTGTGCCCGCACCGGCTCCGGCTGCCACCGCGGTAGCGCCGGCAACCGGCGGCATGCCGCGCGTGCAGGCATTCACGCTGCCCGTGGACACGCTGCAGCAGGTGGCGCAGGCTTCGGGCCTGCAATGGGTGAATTCCGACGCCCAGAAGATCGCCGCCGCGCAGGCCGCGATTGCGGCCGAGCCCAAGCCCGTCCACGTGCCGCGCGAGCGCGCGCCCGTGGTGGTGCTGGATGAAGGTCCGCTGGTGCTGGTGGAAACCCGCCGCGACCTGGGTGCGATGCAGCTGCCGTTCGACCAGGACAACGCGGCCGCCTAAGCCCGCGCCATGGCAGAACACCGGGGGCATCATGCCCCCGGTGGCGTTTACGCTATCGATAAATGAGCTGCTGGCGCTTGATGGATAAGCCTTAGAGGCATATTCAGCTGATAGCCACGGCAGCTCGCACATTGGGAGTAATGACCGTGCTGTTCCTGCTGTCGCCCGCCAAGTCGCTGGACTACGACACCCCCCTGCCCGCCGGCCTGCCGCACACGCTGCCCGCGTTCGTGCCCGACGCACAGCGCCTGATCGCGGTGCTGCGCGAGAAGTCGCCGCAGGAAGTGGCCGCGCTGATGTCGATCAGCGACCCGCTGGCCGCCCTCAACGTGGCGCGCTATGCGGCCTGGCAGCCGCGCTTCACGGCCGCCAACGCGCGCCAGGCGGTGATGGCCTTCAACGGCGACGTGTACGAAGGGCTGCAGGCACAGTCGCTCTCCCTCGAAGACCTGCAGTGGGCGCAGCAGCATGTCGCCATCCTGAGCGGCCTGTACGGTGTGCTGCGGCCGCTGGACCGCATGCAGCCCTATCGCCTGGAGATGGGCACGCGCCTGGCGACCGATGCCGGCGCCAACCTCTACCAGTTCTGGGGCGCGCGCATCGCCGAACACCTGAACCAGCGCCTGGCCG
This sequence comes from Melaminivora alkalimesophila, assembly GCF_000282995.1. Lineage (GTDB taxonomy): Bacteria > Pseudomonadota > Gammaproteobacteria > Burkholderiales > Burkholderiaceae_C > Melaminivora > Melaminivora alkalimesophila. Next base: position 17,522 of record NZ_ALEE01000473.1, on the reverse strand, counting down.
CGGACGCCACGCCGGTGGTGGTCAACCTGGCTTCGCAGGAGTACTTCAAGTCCGTGGACCGCAAGGTGCTCAAGGCGCGCGTGATCGAATGCGTGTTCGAGGACCACAAGGCCGGCCAGTACAAGATCATCAGCTTCTACGCCAAGCGCGCGCGCGGCCTGATGGCGCGCTGGGCCATTCAGCAGCGCGCGGCCACCCCGCGGCGGCTGGAGGAATTCGACCTGGAAGGCTATGCTTTCCACCCGGCCTCGTCCCAGCCCGACCGGCTCGTGTTCCGCCGCCACGCCGCCGGCAGCTAGACAGGTTCCCCTCCTTTCCTGGACGCCCCCCATGAACCACGCCGTCGAAACCGCGCACTACCCCGCCACCCAAGCCATCGACCAGCCCTTCGAGGCCACCGTGCGCGAAGGCTGGGGCGTGTGGATCACGTTCATGCGCGAAGAATTCCTGAAAGCCACCTTCACGCGGCGCGCCGACGCGGAGGCGTTTGCCGCCCAGCACACGCATGGCGGCCAGCGAGGCCAGGTGCGGCGCATGTGGCTGCTGGTGAACGAGACGGCCGGCGAGGCGTATGCGCTCGCGTCCGACGGCGTGCAGCCGCTGCAGGGTGTAGACCTGGACTTTCGCCACCACCAGCGCCTGCAGACGCTGCGCAGCGACGTGCTGTCGCGCTTGAGCGATGCCGAACTGCAGGTGCTGGGCCTCAAGCGCACCTGAAACCCCTGCCCCAACGAAAGCCCATGCCCGATCACAGCTTCGCCTCCTCCCAGTCCGTTACGCCCGAGCTGCGCCAGTGGATCCTCGACCAGTCCGGCGCCGGCATCGCCACGCCCGCACTGATCGAGGCCATGCGCAACGCGGGCTGGGCCGATAGCGTTGCCGTGCGCGCGGTGGAGGAGGTACTGCGTGCGCATCTGGACGGCGCGGCGCAGCCGCAAGGCCTGCCGCCCGCCGTGCCGGTGCCCGAGCCCGACATCGCCGACGCGCCGCTCTTCATCGACGTGGGCGACCGCCAGGTCGAGGTGCTGATGTCGATGGCCCACCCGCGCGTGGTGCTGTTCGGCAACCTGCTGTCGCCCGAGGAATGCCAGGCCATCATCGATGCCGCACAGCCACGCATGGCACGCTCGCTCACCGTGCAGACCACCACCGGCGGCGAAGAGGTGAACGCGGACCGCACCAGCGACGGCATGTTCTTTCAGCGCGGCGAGACGCCCGTGGTGCAGCGGCTGGAAGAGCGCATCGCCCGCCTGGTGCGCTGGCCCATCCAGAACGGCGAAGGCCTGCAGGTGCTGCACTACCGCCCCGGCGCGGAATACAAGCCGCACTACGACTACTTCGACCCCGACCAGCCCGGCACCTCCACCATCGTGCGCCGCGGCGGCCAGCGCGTGGCAACGCTGGTGATCTACCTGAACAACCCGCTCAAGGGCGGCGGCACCACCTTCCCCGACGTGCCCCTGGAAGTGGCGCCGCGCCAGGGCAATGCGGTGTTCTTCAGCTACGAACGGCCCCACCCCAGCACGCGCACGCTGCACGGCGGCGCCTCGGTGATCGAGGGCGAGAAGTGGATCGCCACCAAATGGCTGCGCGAACGGGAATTCAAATGAAATGGGCCGCTAGCGCTTATTCGACAAGCGCCAGCAGCTATCCAATCCATAGCACACAATGAACACCCCGGAACACTCCCAGCTCGGCAAGGCCTCGGCCTATGCCGACCAGTACGACGCGTCGCTGCTGTTTCCCATCCCGCGCGCGGACAAGCGCGCCGAGATCGGCATCGACGGCAGCGCCCCCTTCTTCGGCGCGGACCTGTGGACGGCGTTCGAGCTGTCCTGGCTCAACCTGCGCGGCAAGCCGCAGGTGGCCCTCGCCCACATCACCGTTCCCTGCGAGACGCCCCACATCGTCGAGAGCAAGTCGTTCAAGCTGTACCTGAACAGCTTCAACAACACCCGCTTTGCCAGTGAGGCCGAAGTGCGCACACGCATCCGCGCCGACGTGAGCGAGGCCGTGTGGCGCGGCGCTGAGCACCCTGGCACCGTGGGCGTGACGCTGCTGCTGCCCGAGGCCTTCGACCGCGAGCCCATCCACGAGCTGGACGGCCTGCTGCTGGACCGCCTGGACGTGGAATGCACGCGCTACCAGCCCGCGCCCGAGCTGCTGGCCGCCCGCCATGACGAGGCCCCGGTGACCGAGACGCTGGTGAGCCACCTGCTCAAGAGCAACTGCCTGGTGACCGGCCAGCCCGACTGGGGCAGCGTGCAGATTCGCTACACCGGCCCGCAGATAGACCAGGAAGGCCTGCTGCAATACATCGTCAGCTTTCGCAACCACAACGAATTCCATGAGCAGTGTGTGGAACGCATCTTCATGGACCTGTGGACGCGCTGCAAGCCCATCAAACTGGAGGTGTATGCGCGCTACACGCGCCGCGGGGGCCTGGACATCAACCCCTGGCGCACCAGCCACCCGCAGGCGATGCCCAAGAACGTCCGCACCGCGCGTCAGTAAGTTCAGCGCACGCGGAAGACTTCCAATGTGCGCCCGAGCACGGCAGCACTGTCACTCATGACGCGGGATGCTGCGGCCGATTGTTCCGCCAAGGCTGCGTTCTGCTGGGTGTCCCGATCGAGCAGGGTGACGGCCTCGTTGACCTGCGAGATGCCCTCTGCCTGCTCGCGCGCTGCGACACCCATCTGGCCCATCAGGGTATTGACGTGCGCCACCGACTGCACCACCTGTTCGATGGTCTTGCTGGCCGACTGCATCAGGCCCGCACCGCGGCCGATGTTGCTGGCCGACTCGTTGATGAGCGCCTGGATTTCCTTGGCGGCCTCGGACGAGCGCTGCGCCAGGCTGCGCACCTCCCCTGCCACCACGGCAAAGCCACGCCCCTGCTCACCCGCACGCGCGGCCTCGACGGCTGCATTGAGCGCCAGGATGTTGGTCTGAAAGGCGATGCCCTCGATGGTCGAGATGATCTGCCCCATCTTGCGCGAAGACTGCTCGATGGCACCAAACACCTGGCTGACCTGAGCCACCGCCTGCCCGCCCTGGGTCGCCAGTTCGGCACTGTGGTGGCTCTCGCGCACCACTTTTTGTGCGGCCTCGTTGGAGTTTTCCACCGTGGCAGAGAGTTGCTCCATGGCCGCGGCAGATTCTTCCAGGCTGCTGGCCTGGGATTCGGCACGGCCGGACAAATCCAGCGCGCTCTGCGCCATCTCGACCGACACCGCACTGAACTTTTCCATCTCCTCCATCGCATCGCCCACCACGGCCCGGATGTTGAGTTGCAACCGCTGCACGCGCGCCATGACCTTGCCCAGCACATGGGTCATGGGCAGCTCGGGCTCGCGGTGCGTGAGGTCGCCAGCGGCCATCCTGTTGAGCAGGCGGCGCAGGCTGCGGATGGGCAGGGTCATGCCCACGTGGTAGCGCGCCAGCACCAGGCCCGCCGTCACCAGCCAGGCCAGGGTGTGCAGGGCCACGGCCATGCCATCGTTCCAGCCCATCCAGCCTGGCACCAGCGACACCAGCATGAGCGGCAGCAGCATGGCCGCCAGGCGCAGCGTGGGGCCCGCGCGGTAGCGCTTGCGCAGATGGTCCCACATGCTGGTACTGCGCACGCCCCCGGCGTGCATCCGGATGGTCTGGCGCCCAGACTCGCGCTCCTGCTTGACGCGTGCATACAAGGCCTCGGCGGCCTGGACCTGCTCGCGCGTGGGCTTGGTGCGCACCGACAGGTAGCCCACCGGCTTGCCCTCGCGCATGATGGGCGTGACGTGGGCCTGCACCCAGTAGAAGTCGCCGTTCTTGCGCCGGTTCTTCACAAAGCCCGTCCAGCTGCGGCCGCGCCCAATGGTGGCCCACATGTCCTTGTAGGCCTCGGGCGGCATGTCCGGGTGGCGGATTATGTTGTGCGGCTGGCCCATGAGTTCTTCCATGGTGAAGCCACTCACACGGGCAAAGGGCGCGTTGCAGTGTGTCAGCACCCCCTTGGTATCTGTGGTCGACATCAGCAGTTCGTCGGCCGGAAAATCGTATTCGTTCTTGGTGACGGGAAGGTTGACGCGCATAGATAAAGCCGATGAAAGATTCCGCGTTGAAACAGTGCAGACCATTGTGCCCCTCTTCTGACACAAATATTTACACAATACCCCTGATTGTCAGAAAAGCCCCACAGTGGCGCCTTGCTTGCGCGCCGGCGGCATGCTGTCGGCGCTGTGCGGCGCCACCGGCACCAGGGATGCCACGCGCACCCCCAGCAGGCGCAGGCGCCGGTCCAGCGGCACGCGCTTGAGGCACAGGCCCGCCACGCGGCGGATGGTTGCCGCGTCATGCGTGGGCACGGCAATGGTCTGGTCGCGGGTGACGGCGCGAAAGTCGTCATAGCGCAGCTTGATGCCGATGGTGCGGCCCGCGTAGCCCTTGCGCTGCAGGTCCTGCGCCACGCGCTGGCACAGGTCGGTGAAGATGGCGCCGAGTTCGGCGCGGTCGTGCACGGCGTGCAGGTCGCGGTCAAAGGTGGTTTCGCGGCTCATGCTCACGGGCTCGCTCTTGGTGACCACCGGGCGCTCGTCGCGCCCCCAGGCCGCGTCGTGCAGCCAGGCACCGTAGGAACGCCCGAACTGCTGCATCAGCCACGGCAGCGGCCGCTGGGCCAGTTCGCCAATGGTGCGGATGCCGTGGGCGAGCAGCCTGGCCTCGGCCTTGGGACCCACGCCGTTGATCTTGCGGCAGTCCAGCGGCCAGATCAGGTCTTGCAGGTCGCCTGGCTGCACGATGGAGATGCCGTTGGGCTTGTTGAACTCGCTCGCCATCTTGGCGATGAGCTTGTTGGGCGCCACGCCGATCGAGCAGGTCAACCCCGTGGCGTCGAAGATGCTCTTCTGGATCAGCCGCGCCAGCACCCGCCCGCCGTCGCGCTGGCCGCCCGCTACTCGCGTAAAGTCGATGTACACCTCGTCCACGCCGCGGTCTTCCATGACCGGCGCGATGGAGAGGATTACCTCTTTGAAAAGCCTGGAGTAGCGACGGTAGGCAGCAAAGTCCACCGGCAGCAGCACGGCCTGCGGACACAGGCGCGCGGCCTTCATCAGCCCCATGGCCGAGCCCACGCCGAACTGGCGCGCCGCATAGGTGGCGGTGGTGATCACGCCGCGGCCCGCGTAGTCCTTCAGCAGCGCAAACGCCGCCACCGGAATATCCCCCGGCCGCCCGGCGTAGGCAGCGGCCAGCGCTTCGTCCTGCGGGCGGCGGCCGCCGCCGATCACCACGGGCAGCCCCTTGAGCTGCGGGTAGCGCAGCAGTTCGACGGATGCGTAGAACGCATCCATGTCGAGGTGGGCGATGCGGCGATCAGAGGCAGTAGCGGTCACGGCCGCAATTGTCGCGCGCTGCGCGAGTCGTGCCGCCTAGGAAACTGGCGCGCCCCCCGGCGTGGGCCACCGCGCAAGGGCCGCCCCGCCGCGCTGGTGGCGTCCCCCTGCCCGCATTGCGCGGCAATGCGAGAGCGGGGGGAAGGCGCGAAGCGACTCAGGGGATGTTTCTCTTCACACGCCCTGTAGGCAGATCAGCACCAACCCCACCAGCATCAACGCCATGCCGATCTTCTCGGGCCGCGTGAAGGACTCGCTGAACAGGCGGCGCGATACCAGGTAGCTGAACACCACCTCTACCATGCCCAGCGTGCGCACGGCGCCCGTGGTCTGCATGGCGTAGGCGGTGAACCACGCCAGCGACGCGGCCGCACCCATGCTGCCCGCCACCAGCGACATGCGCCACGCCGGCCACAGCGGCGCCAGGCCCCGCTCGGTCTTGAGCGCCACCCAGGCGCCCAGGCCCAGCGTCTGCAGCGTCTGCGCGAACAGCACGCCCCAGGCGCCCGACAGCCACGGCGTCTCGGCCCCCAGTGCCAGCGCCCCGCCCCGAAAGCCCACCGAAGCGATCGCAAAGCTGGCGCCGCACGCCAGGCCGTAGAGCGCAGGGCGGCTCAGCCAGGCCGCAGGCGACAGCAGCTGCCCGCGCGGCGGCAGCGACAGCAGCAGCACGCCCAGCGTGGCCACCACCATCGCCAGCAGCGCGAGCGGCGTGGGCAGTTCGTGCAGGAACACGCTGGCGAACAGCGCCACCTGCAGCACCTCGGTCTTGGACAGGGTCACGGCAACGGCGAAGTTGCGCTCGGCCATGGCCAGCAGCAGGAAAGCCGTGCCCGCGATCTGGAAGAACGCGCCCAGCGCGATCCAGCCCAGGTAGGCGGCACTGAAATGCGGCACGGCCGGCGGCTGCGCGGGCCAGGCGTACAGCAACGCCAGCCACAGGCCGGCAAACGGCAGGCCGTAGAGAAAGCGCACCAGCGTGGCGGGCAGCGTGCCCAGCTCGGCGGTCAGGGAGCGCTGCGCGGTGTTGCGCACGGTCTGCGCCAGCGCGGCAAACAGCACCACGGGCACCCAGAGCCAGGGTGCAACGGCGGTCAGGGAGGAGGTCATGCGCCGCCGAGCATAGCCAGCGCCATCGCCGCGCAGCCCCTGCGATTGGCGAGGGGCGCCTCAGCCCATGGCGATGGCCATCCTGATACCCGAAGCCAAATCAGCCGCCAGCGCTTATCTACCAAGCGCCAGCAGCTATTAAAACAATAGTGCGCGTCAGCTCTGCGGCGCGGTGGGATAGGTGCCGGGCACGAGGATGGAGCGGCCCACGTTCTGGATGTTGGTGTGGCCGCAGAAGGCCATGGTCACGTCCAGCTCCTTGTGGAGGATCTGCAGCGCCTTGGTCACGCCCGCCTCGCCGAATGCGCCCAGGCCATACACCATGGCGCGGCCGATCATGGTGCCGCGCGCGCCCAGCGCCCAGGCCTTGAGCACGTCCTGGCCGCTGCGGATGCCGCCGTCCATCCACACCTCGGTCTGCGAGCCCACGGCATCCACGATGGCTGGCAGCGCGTGGATGGCGGACGGCGCGCCGTCCAACTGGCGCCCGCCGTGGTTGCTGACCACGATGGCGTCTGCGCCGTGCTGCACGGCCAGGCGCGCGTCCTCCTCGACCATGATGCCCTTGAGGATCAGCTTGCCGCCCCACTGCTCCTTCACCCAGGCCACGTCGGCCCAGGACAGGCGCGGGTCGAACTGCTCATTGGTCCAGGCGGCGAGCGAACTCATGTCCGACACGCCCTTCACGTGGCCCACCAGGTTGCGGAAGGTGCGCCGCTGCGTGCCCGCCATGCCGAGGCACCAGCGCGGCTTGGTCATCAGGTTCAGGATATTGGCCAGCGTCGGCCGCGGCGGGGCGGACAGGCCGTTCTTGATGTCCTTGTGGCGCTGGCCGATGACCTGCAGGTCGAGTGTGAGCACCAGGGCGCTGCAGCCGGCTGCCTTGGCGCGCGCGATCATGCGCGCCATGGAGTCGCGGTCGCGCATCATGTACAACTGGAACCAGAACGGCGCGCTGGTGTGCGCGGCGATGTCCTCGATCGAGCAGATGCTCATGGTGGACAGCGTGAAGGGAATGCCGAACTTCTCGGCGGCGCGCGCGGCGTGGATCTCGCCGTCGGCGTGCTGCATACCGGTGAGGCCCACCGGGGCGATCGCCACCGGCATGCGCGCAGGCGTGCCCACCATGGTGGTGGCAGTGCTGCGCCCTTCCATGTTCACGGCCACGCGCTGGCGCAGCTTGATGGGCGTGAAATCGCTTTCGTTGGCGCGGTAGGTGGTCTCGGTCCACGAGCCCGAGTCGGCATAGTCGTAGAACATGCGCGGCACGCGGCGCTCGGCGATCCGGCGCAGGTCTTCGATGGTGGTGATCTTGGAGAGGTCGGGCACGGCGGCTCCTCGATGGACGGTCGGACGAACGGCACACGGCGAGAGACCGCGCAGGACAGCGCGGCAGTGCGCCCGGGATGTGCATGCGGTGGATTGTGCCGCCGGGCGCGGCGCTCGCGAGCGACGGGCGGCGCTCCCGAAAGATGGTTGCTTTCCTGGCGTGCCTGCAGCTGCCCCCTCAGCGCCGGCCCTCGCGCACGCCGGCCCCGCGCACCTCGATGCGCACCTCGTCGAGCATGCGCCCGCTGCCATCCACCAGCTGCACCCGGTGGCGCCCCGGCCACGGCGGCCAGGCCCACTGCCGGCCCCGGCCCGCAATCCGCCCGTCGATGCGCCAGGCGAGCGCCTGGCCGGGCTGGCCGCCCTGCGCGCTGAACTGCAGGCGCTGGTAGGCCGGAGGGATGTCCGGGTCGAGCGCGACGATGGTGCCGGGCGCCGGCGCCGCGATGCGCGCGCCGGGCGCTTCGTCACCACCCTCCCCGCCCCCGGCCAGAGGGCTGCGCGCACCGGCGACAGGCGGCCCGGCCGGCGCGCTGTCCAGGGCGAACAGCGCCTGCTGCGTGCCCGCGAGGAACCACTCCTCGCGCGGTCCCTCGATCCAGCCGCCCTCCGGCAGCGGCCCGAAACGCACCGCCTGCCGCACCACCCCGGCCGGCGGCATGGGCGCATGGCTGGGCACGTCCCGGTGCAGCCCGTGCATCAGCTCGGCCCAGATGGGCGCGGCGCCGCTGGTGCCGCTCACGTCGTGCATGGGCGCGCCGCTGGCGTTGCCCACCCACACGCCCACGGTGTAGTGCTGCGACCAGCCCAAGGCCCAGTTGTCGCGCATGTCCTTGCTGGTGCCGGTCTTCACGGCGGTCCAGATGCGCGTGGCCAGGATGCTGTCCGGCCCGAAGGTGCGCACCCGCGCGTTGGCATCCGACAGGATGTCGCCCACGATGAAGGCCGCCCCGGCGTCGAGCACCTGCACCGCTGCCGGGGGCGGATCGCCCACGCCCGCCATGCGCAGCCGCACCGGCGCGTGGCGCCCGCCGTTGGCCAGCGCGCGGAAGGCATTCGCCAGGTGCAGCAACTGCACCTCGCTGCTGCCCAGCGCCAGGCTGTAGCCGTAGTAGCCACCCGATTCGGGCAGCGGCAGCCCCAGGCGGCGCAGCTGCCCAAAGAAGGCGTCGGGCGTGACCATGACCAGCGCGCGCACGGCCGGCACGTTCAACGAGGCTGCCAGCGCCGTGCGCACCGAGACGGTGCCCTTGAACCGGCGGTCGTAGTTCTGCGGGATGTACAGGCCGCTGGCCGTCGGGATGTGCGCGCTGGAATCCTCCACCAGCGAGGCCGCCGTCAGCCGCCGCTCGGCGATCGCCTGGGCATACAGGAAGGGTTTGAGCGTCGAGCCCGGCTGGCGCAGCGCCAGCACGCCGTCCACCTCGGCCGCCGCGCTCAAGGGCCCGGAAGATCCGACCCAGGCCAGCACCTCGCCACTGGCGTTGTCCAGCACCACCAGCGCGCCGTCCTGCACGTTCTGCCCCGCCAGCTCGCGCAGGTGGCGCGCGAGCGTCTCGATCGCCATGCGCTGCAGCGGGGCGCTCAAGCTCGTGCGTTCGCCCCGCCGCAGCGCCTCCTCGCCGGCCGCGCGCAGCCACTGCCGCGCGTAGTGCGGCGCGATCCCCTCGCTCGCGCCCCAGGCGCGCCGTTGCAGGGCGCCCGCCGTGAACAGGTCCAGCGCGGTGCAGTCCGCCGCCCCGCCCCGCCCCTGGCGCATGTCGCGCAGCACCCCGCAGGCGCGGCGCGCAACAAGCTCGGGCCGCGCATTCGGCGCACGCACCAGCGCCGCCGCCACCGCCGCCTCGCGCTCGTCCAGGCCGTGCGCCGCCTTGGCGAACAGCGTGCGGGCCAGGGCGTCGATGCCCACCAGCTCGCCGCGGAACGGCACCAGGTTCAGGTAGGCCTCCAGGATCTGGTCCTTGCGCCAGCGCCGCTCCAGCACCTGCGCGGCCACCGCCTGGCCGAGCTTTTGCGGAACGCTGCGCCCGCCTGGGCTGCTGCGCCAGTCGCTGTCGAGCAGGCCGGCAAGCTGCATGGTGATGGTGCTGGTGCCGCGCGTGCGCCGGTTCCAGAGGTTGGCCCAGGCGGCGGCCGAGACGGCCGCCCAGTCCACGCCGCTGTGTTCATGGAAGCGCCGGTCCTCGCTCAACACCAGCGCCGCGCGCAGCGCCGGCGAGATGTCTTTCAGCTCCACCCACTGCCCGCGGCGCACGCTGCCGTCCAGCCGCACCCGCTGGATCGCCTCGCCCTCGCGCGAGAGCAGCACTGCATCGGACGGCCGGAAATCGGCCTTGACCTCCTCGAAGGTGGGCAGGGCCCAGGCCGCCGGCCCAAAGAGGGCCAGGACGAGGAGCAGAACCAGGGACGAGGGCATCGACGAGGACGGGCGGGGACAGCTGCGGCAGGCGGGCGAGGAGGACGCGCACGGGCAAGCGCAGGTCTGGGGGGTCCATGTTAAGGGCCAACGCCCTGCCCGGCAGCGCCTCGCCACCCTGCCCGGCAGGGAGTCACTTCACAGCAGCCGCGCTCCCAGCGTGGGCCTCCTTCACGGTTGCACGACAGTCACGCCCGCGTTCGGGGTCATGCCGTGCATCTCCGGCGCATACAGCGCCTCCACGCGGCTGGGCGGCAGCTGGAAGGTGCCCGCGTTGTTCAGCCGCACGGTGTACTGCATCATCACCTTGCCCTTGGGCAGGTATTCGTAGTAGCTGCGGAAGGCCTCGAAGCTGCGCTCCTCGTAGGCCGGCCAGCCCGCACCTTCGCGCTCCTCGCCCCGGGTGGCGATCGCCGAATCCCGGCCCAGGCCGCTGCCCAGGATGGTGGCGCCCGCCGGGATGGGATCGGTGATCGCCACCCAGGTCATGTCGGCGCTGCTGGTCACTTCCAGCGTCACGCGCAGCACGTCGCCGCGCGCGTACTGGCCGGCGGGCAGGCTCCTGTCGGCCTGCTCGACGGGCACCACGCTCTTCTGGATGGCAAAACCCGCCGCGAAGGGCGAAGTCAGCGGCACGGCGGCCAGCGACTGCAGCGTGAGCCAGGGCTTGCCCGGGCCCTGGTGCGTCACCTCCAGGGTCTGCGCGCCCGTGCCCCACGGCAGCAGCACCCGGTTGCCCGTCAGGTTGCCGGGCGAGGCCGGGGCGCCGAAGGCGCTGCCCTGGTGGGCGGCGCCCTGCGGGTCGGCGCTGGTCAGGCGGCGCACCTGCGACCAGTCCACGCTGGCGCTGGCTTGCCCGAGGCTGGCGCGTGTGGTGCCGGCCACCGGCGTGGCCTCGAAGCGGGCACTGAACTTCTGCAGTGCCAGGCCGCCCCAGAGGTTCGCGGTGGTGGTGTGCCAGGCGCCGCCCTGCTGGCGGGCGATGAAGCCGCCCACCAGGCGCGGCAGGTCCTCGCGCCAGGCGGGGTCGTCGAGCACCGCCAGCAGCAGGCGCGCCATGTTGGCGTCGCCGCCCTGCATCAGCCACCACCAGTTGTCTTCCTGCTCGGTGGAGAACACCGCCCGGCTGCCCTGCCAGGACAGACGCGCGCGCAGGATCTGCATGGCCTCGGCCAGGCGCTGCGCGCGCTCGGGGATGCCGTCCACGCGCTGGAGCACGTTGACCCAGTCGATCACGGCGTGCGTGGGCCACTGGTTGGGCGCGATCGTCAGGCTGGTCAGCATGCGCGCCTGGGCCTTGCCATGGCGCGACAGGGCCTCGATGGCCGCCAGCTTGCGCAGGTCCAGGTCCTTGCGCGGGCTCCAGAAGTCGCGCTGGATGCGGCCTTCGACAAAGGCGACGAGCCCCCGCTCCAGGGGCTCGCGCACCTCGGGCGGCAGCGCGAATTCCGGGTGCAGGCTGGAAGCCTCGTGCGAGGCGGCCAGCAGGTAGGCCGTGAGCGTGTCGCTGCCGCGGCGGCTGTTCCCGGCGGACGGCGGGAAGTAATACGCCAGCCCGTCCTCGTCCAGGTAGGTCGGCAGGCGCGCAACGACGCCCTGCCACAGCGCGGCATCGCCCAGGCCGACGGCGCGGCTGGCCTGCTGCTCCAGGCAGGTGTAGGGGTAGCGCGCCCACCAGTCGCGCACGCCCGGCAGGCCCTCGGCCAGCTTCGGCGTGAGCGCCAGGCCCACACCCCCGCGCCCGGCAAGCGCCCCGGCGGGCGGCGCCACCTCGCGCTGCAGGCTGCCGTCGATCTGCGCGAGCGTCGCCTGCTGCACCGTGACCGGCACCGCCGGCACCACGCGCTGGCTCACTTTCAGCGCATCGCGCGCGCCGTCGGCCCCGCCGGCCGTGTCGCGCGCCTCGATCTCCCACAAGAGCACCTGGGCGCGCAGGCCACCCGCCTCATCCGGCACGGCGACCTCCCAGCCCACCTCGCGCGACTCCCCCGCCGGGATGTCCACCCGTTGCGGCGCCAGCTGCAGCAGCGTGGCGCGCGGCGCGACCTCGACCTGCATGTCCCGGGCGGTGGTGTTGCGCAGCGTGAGCTGGGCACGGAACCGGTCGCCGCTGCGCACCAGCGGCGGCAGGCCGCTGACGATCTGCAGGTCCTGCGTGGCGCGGATGCGGGTGCTGCCGGTGCCGAACAGACCGGTGCCGGCGTCGGCCACGGCCACGATCCTGAAGGTGGTCAACGCATCGTTCAACGGCACCGTCACCTTGGCCTGGCCCTGCGCATCGAGCTGGATCGCCGGCTGCCACAGCAGCAGCGTGTCGAGCAGCTCGCGCGTCTGCGCCCGCCCGCCGCCGCCGCCTGCCGGTACGGCCTTCTTGCCATAGTGGCGCCGGCCGATGATCTCCATTTGCGCGGTGGAAGTCTCCACGCCCCAGGCGCGGCGCGCGAGCATCGCCTCCAGCAGGTTCCAGCTGGTGTTGGGCATGAGCTCCAGCAGCGCCTCGTCCACGGCGGCCAGCGCGACTTCCGCGCCGGCGGCGGGCTTGCCGCCCGGCAGCGTGGCCGAGATGGTGACCTGTGCCTTGCCGCGCACGGGGTAGCTGTCCTGGTCCGCCTGCACCTGCACGGCGATCTGGTGCGCCGCCGCGCCCACCTTCAACTCGGCCATGCCGAAGCGGTAGGCGGGCTTGGCCAGATCCACCATGGCCGTGGGGGCGACGTACTCGCGCCCCTCGTGCCGGAAAGCGTTCCACCACTCGCGCGGTGCCTTGAAACCCCAGGTGAAGAAGCTGTACCAGGGCACCTCGCGCAGCCGCCCGCGCAGCGCCAGCACGCTGACGTACACATTGGGGGCCCAGCCCTCCTCGATCTTCAGCTCGATGGTCGGATCCTGCCCGTTGAGCTGCACCACGCGCGTGTCGAGCACGCCCTCGCGCTCCACCGCCACCAGCGCGGTGGCGAAACGAAACGGCATGCGCACCTGCAGCCGGGCGGTCTCGCCGGGCGCATAGCTCTTCCTTTCGGGCAGCACGTCGATGCGGTCGTGGTCCTCGCCGCCGAACCACAGCTCGCCGCGGCGCGTCACCCAGACCGACGTGGCGGCCTCGGCCTCGTTGCCCTCCCTGTCGCGCGCAGTGGCCACCAGCTCGATCTCGCCCGGCCTGTCCAGCTTCACGTCGCACAGCAGCAGGCCACGGCTGTCGCTCTTGCCGGAGCAGACCGTGCCCAGGTCGTGCGCCTCCACGCGGTTGTCGTAGCTGTAGAACCCCCCAACCATGCGCTTCCGGCTGGTGGTGGTGGTGCGGGCGATGGCACGCACGGCCAGCGGCACGCCCTCGCGGACCTTGCCATCGGGCGACAGCGCCAGCGCCTGCAGGCGCGCCCGCCCGCCGCTGGAGACCCAGCCCTCGGTCTTGATGCCGGCGATGACCGCGGCCGGCCACAGCGGCCGCGTGCTGCGCAGCGTCTGCACCTCGCCGTTCGGATCGGCGTAGGTGGCCTCCAGCACCAGCTCCTGCGGCTGGGGCGACTGCGGCAGCTCCTCGATGGTGAGACGGCCCGCGCCGTTCTGGTCGAGCGTGAGGGCCAGCTTGTCGGCGATGACGCGCGTGTCCTCGCGCGCGGCAGGCTCCTCGTCGTCGCTGTCCTGCGCCTGCCTGCGCGGGCCGCGGAAACTGAACTCGGCGAAGTCATCGAATTGCGCGCCGCGCTCGCGCACCATGGCTGACACGCGCACCGGCAGGCGCGCAGCCGGCCCGCCCGAGACGTAGTTCACCCGCACGTCCACCGGCAGGCTGCGCACGCGCACCAGCGCGTCCTTGCCGACCGGGGCGATGCGCCCCTCCAGCACCGGCAGGCGGAACTCCTCCACGCGGAAGCTGCCGCTGTCGAAGGAGCGCGCCTGGCGGTTTTCCCCGTTGCCGCCCAGGCGAACCTGGTACAAGCCCAGCTTGGCGGCCGGCGGCACCTGGAATGCGCTCTCGGCGCTCAGGCCGCCGGTGGCGGTGGCGCGCCAGGCGAGCGGCTGGGTGAACTCCTGGCCGCTGCCCACATGGGTGATGGTCAGCTGCGCGGGCCGGCTGTCCGGCAATCCGAAACCCTTGCTGCCCTGGCTGCGCAGCAGGTGCTTCATGGAGACGGTCTCGCCCGCGCGCAGCAGCGTGCGGTCGAAGATGGTGTGGGCCACCTCGTCGCGCTGGGCCTGGTTGCTGGTCGGCGCGTTGAAGCGCCAGGGCTCGATGCCGCGCTGCCAGTCGCTCCAGGCAAAGGCGAGGTCATCGCCCGCGCGTGCGCTGACGAAGTAGGCGCTGCGCCACGCGTCCTCGCCCTGGCAGGTGGGCGCATCGGGCGACAGGCCCGCCAGGCGCGCGATGCCGTGCGCGTCGGTGAGCGCGCTGGCCAGCTCCGTGCCGTCGCAGGACGAGACGCGCACGCGCGCGCCGGCCACGGGCTGGCCCTTGTCCAGGGTGGTCACCCAGGCCATGGCGTTCTCGCGCCCCAGCTTGAAGTGCACGCCCAGGTTGGTGACCAGCGCGGTAGTGCGCACGTACATGGTGCGCTGCGCGCCGTGCGCTTCGTCCAGCAGCGCGGCGCCCAGGCGGGGCGAGGCGATTTCCACCACGGAAAAACCCGGCGGCAGCGGGATGCCCACCACCTCGAAGGGGCGTGGATCGCCCGCCGCGGGCGCCGGCAGCTCCAGCGTGGTCACGCCGCGCTGGCCCTGCAGCAGCGAGAGCATGCGGGTCTGCACCCGGTCCTGGTCGCCGTCCTGCAGCGCCTGGGGCAGCGGGCTGCGCACCTCGCGCAGCGCCTGCTCGCGCGCGACGGTGAAGCCGTCGTAGCGCTCCACGCGGCGCAGCCAGGCGATGATGTCCTGGTCGCCTTCCGGCTGCAGGGTGTGGACCTTGCTGCCGTCGGCCCGGGCCACGCCCGGCTGCAGGCCCTGCACGGCCAGCTGCGCCTCCACGTTGCGCAGCGTGACCGGCAGCAGCGCCGGGCCGTCCGGCCCCTCGGCGTAACGCTCCACGATGCCGAAGGGCGCCGCGGCGAACTTGGCCAGCGGCGGCATGTCGCCCGTGGCCACGGCCAGCGGGAAATCCTGTGCGTTGGCCGGTGCGCGGCCCGCATCGTCCGCGAACCCCCCGGGGAGCTCCAGCGTGTAGCGGGCCTGCACCGCAAGGGGCGGCGGGAAGCTGACGCCCTCCACGGGCGCATCGTCCGGCAGGCGGCGGCCGTCCTCCTCGCCCTCGATGCGGGGCTCCAGCGCCCGGTCGCCAGCCCGCAGGCGAATGGCGCGCGCCAGCTTGGCCGGGACGGGCGCGTTGAAGGACACGCGCATCGGCCGGATCGGCAGGCACGCGGCCTGGGCATTCTCGCGCTCGCAGGAGAACTCCACCGCAAAGGGCTTGCGCACTTGGTAGGCGAAGCGTTTCTCCACGCTGCTGGCGATGCCGCTGGGCGTGGCCACGCCCTTGCCGTAGACCAGCTCCATGCGGCTGCCGGCCGTCAGGCGCCGCGCGCAGGACAGCGTGGCGTAGCGCAAGGGCTCCTTGCCGGCGGCTTCGGCCTGGCGGGTCGCCTTCAGAAGCTGCGCGCGTGCCTGGCCCTCGATCAGGCGCACGGGAATGCGCTCGCCCACGCCGTCGGCCACGCACCAGACGTGCTCGGCCAGGCTGGTCGGGGTGGCGGGCCCGTTGAGCCGCAGCACGAAGGCCTGCTCCTCGTCGATGTCCTGCCAAGTGCCGGGACGCACGTCCTGCACGAAGGGCCCTCCCGTGTGGAAGCGGTAACTGGGCGCACCCGACAGCCGCTCGCCCGAAGCCGAGCGGAAGCCCCGCACGGCATCCACGCTGCAGCGCACGCCCGGGGGCAGGTCCGCAGCGAACTCATGCACCCATTCGCGGTCGCTGTTCCAGCGGGCCGTGCCGCGCGCGGCATCCGGATCGCTGCAGGAGACCGTGAACGGCGCGGGCGCACGCGGGTCGCCGAAGCGCACCGCCGGCCCGTCGAACTTCGCCACCACCTGGCGCACGCGCGCCACCTCGCCCTGCGGCGAGAGGCTGGTGACCGACAGGGCCTGGGCCGCCCCCACGGCAGCGAGCCACAGGCCCAGGAGGGCGGCGATCCTGGCGGTGCGGGATGCGGCGAAAGCGGACATGCGCTCTTCCTTTCACGATTCGCCGCGCACGGCGGTGCAGGCATGCCCCGGCGGCCCTGCCCGCCGGGACGGGATGGCGAAGCGCCTTATTGCGGCGTGAAGCCGCTGTCCTGGATGATGCGCTTCCACACGCGGGTGTAGGCGCGCTCGCGCTCGGCCAGCTGCGCTGGCGTCATGAAATCCACCGTCAGGCCCATGGCGATGAGCTGCTCGCGCACCTGCGGCCGGGCCAGCACCTGCGCCAGTGCCTGCGAAAAGCGCGTCAGGAAGGCCTCGGGCGTGCCGGCCGGGGCGTAGAAGCCGTAGTAAGGCGTGTCCTCGAAGCCGCCCATGCCCAGTTCGGCGAAGGTCGGCACGTCCGGCAGCGCCGCCTGGCGCTGGTTGCCCAGCACCGCCACCACGCGCAGCTTGCCGGCGCGGTGGTTCTCGATGAAGTCCTGCACCGAACCGATGCCGGCCGGGATCTGGTTGCCCAGCATGTCGGCGATCATCGGCGCGCTGCCGCGGTAGGGCGCGGAGACCAGATCCAGCCCATGGCGCTGGGCGAGCAGCTTGACCAGGAACTCGGGCGTGGAAGCCGGCGCGGGAATGCCCACGGCGCTCTTGCCGCCCTGCTGGCGCTTCACCCATTCGACGTACTGCGCAAAGCCCGTCGCCGGCGTGCCGGGCGAGACCGCGAAGGCGTTCACGAAGGTGGCAAAGCCGCCCGCCGCCACGAAGTCGCGCTCCGGCTCGAAGCCGGCGTTCCTGACCACCTGCGGCAGGATGGAGATGGTGTGGTCGTGCGTGAGAAACAGCAGCGAGCCGTCGGCCGGCCCGCTCTTGAGCGCCAGCGCCGCGATCTGGCCACCCGCGCCGGGGCGGTTCTCCACCACCACGTTGGTGCCGAGCCGCTCGCGCAGCCCTTCGGCCAGCAGGCGCCCGATCACGTCGGTGCCGCCCCCCGGCGGGAAGCCCACCAGCACGCGCAGGGTCTTGGAGCTGCCCACCTGCGCCCACGTGGGCACGGTGGCTGGCAGGGCGGTGGCTGCTGCGGCGCAGGCCAGCAGGCGGCGGCGGGAAAAGAAGGCCATGGCAAGCTCCGAAACGATGCAAAGGGGCGTTGGGCGACTGGACTGTAGCGGCAGGAGTGT
>NZ_ALEE01000472.1 GCF_000282995.1 Melaminivora alkalimesophila | reverse complement strand
CGGCAGGAGTGTCTCAGCCTTCCGCCAGCCGTGCCCGGTGGCGCGCCAGCTGCGCACGCACCTGGGCCGGCGCCGTGCCGCCCAGGGTGTTGCGCGCATTCAGCGACCCCTCCAGGCTCAGCGCCTCGAAGACGTCGGCCTCGATGGCCGGGTGGAAGCCCTGCAGCGTCTGCAGCGGCAACTCGGCCAGGTCCACGCCGCGCTCCACCGCCGCGCGCACCGCGTGCGCCACGGTCTCGTGCGCGTCGCGAAACGGCAGGCCCTTCTTCACCAGGTAGTCCGCCAGGTCGGTGGCCGTGGCGTAGCCCTTGAGTGCAGCGGCGCGCATGGCGTCCGCGTTCACCGTGATGCCGCCCTCCTTGGCGCCGGTGGCCGGATTGGGCTGGCCGCCGATCATCTCGGCGAAGATGCGCAGCGTGTCCTTGAGCGTGTCCACCGTGTCGAACAGCGGCTCCTTGTCTTCCTGGTTGTCCTTGTTGTAGGCCAGCGGCTGGCCCTTCATCAGGGTGATCAGGGCCATCAGGTGGCCGACCACGCGGCCGGTCTTGCCGCGCGCCAGCTCCGGCACATCCGGGTTCTTCTTCTGCGGCATGATCGACGAGCCAGTGGTGAAGCGGTCGGCGATGCGGATGAAGCCGAAGTTCTGGCTCATCCAGACGATCAGCTCCTCCGACAGGCGCGAGACGTGCACCATCACCAGGCTGGCGGCGGCCGTGAATTCGATGGCGAAGTCGCGGTCGCTCACGGCGTCCAGAGAGTTCTGGCACACGCCCTCCATCCCCAGGGTGCGCGCCACGCGCTCGCGGTCGAGCGGATAGGTGGTGCCGGCCAGCGCCGCGCTGCCCAGCGGCAGGACGTTCACGCGCCGGCGCACGTCCTGCATGCGCTCGGCGTCGCGCGCGAACATCTCGACGTAGGCCAGCAGGTGGTGGGCAAAGCTCACGGGCTGGGCCACCTGCAGGTGGGTGAAGCCCGGCAGGATCACCTCCACGTTCCGCTCGGCCACCTCCACCAGCGCGCGCTGCACGTCGGCCAGCAGGCCCGCGATCAGGTCGATCTCGCCGCGCAGCCACAGGCGCACGTCGGTCGCCACCTGGTCGTTCCTGCTGCGCCCGGTGTGCAGGCGCTTGCCGGCGTCACCGACCAGCTGCGTGAGGCGCGCCTCGATGTTCAGGTGCACATCCTCCAGGTCGAGCTGCCACTCGAATTCGCCGGACTCGATCTCGCGCGCGATGGTGGCCATGCCGCGCTGGATGTCGGCGTGGTCCTGGGCGCCGATGATCCCCTGCGCGGCAAGCATCTCGGCGTGTGCCAGGCTGCCGGCGATGTCCGCCTGCCACAGGCGCCGGTCGAAGAACACGCTCGAGGTGTAGCGCTTGACCAGCTCGCTCATGGGTTCGGAGAACAGCGCCGACCAGGCCTGGGCCTTGGTGGCGAGCTGGTCGTTGGAAGGGGGCGTGGCGGGCACAGAAGTCATGGGGACAATAATCCGGTGGTGGCAGGCGGGCCCGGCCGGAATGGCTGGTCGGGCGCCTCGGCGGCGTTGCCTGGGATGCAGAAGCAGCAAATTTTATCGACCCCCTCCGCGGCGGCGGACGCGCAGGCCGCGGCGGTGTTCGACGCCTGCCACGTCGGCGTGGTGCTGCGTGCCGTGCTGCTGGTGGAATTGGTGCTGGCGGTGGCCGCCATGTTCGGCGCGGCCGCCCCCGCCGAATGGCTGGCGCGG
>NZ_ALEE01000471.1 GCF_000282995.1 Melaminivora alkalimesophila | reverse complement strand
CTGTACCTGCCGGTGCTGCTGATGGGGCTCTTGGCGCTGGGCAGCTGGTGGCTGGTGCGCAACGCCCCCCGGCCCCTGGAGATGCAGGCCGGGCAGCCGCCGCGCCACGAGCCAGACTACTACATGCGCGACTTCTCCGTGCGCAGCTTTGATGCCGCGGGGCGGCTGACGGGCGAGCTGCGCGGCGCCCTGGTGCAGCACTACCCGGACACCGATACGCTGGAAGTGGAGGAGGCGCGCATGCGCTCGGTGGCCGAGGATGGCAGCGTGACTACGGCGCGCGCGCGCCGTGCCCTGAGCAATGCCGATGGCTCCGAGGTGCAGCTGTTCGGCCAGGCCCGGGTGGTGCGCGAGGTCGC
>NZ_ALEE01000470.1 GCF_000282995.1 Melaminivora alkalimesophila | reverse complement strand
GCGCGAGGGCGCGCCGCGGCCCGGCGCCGCGCCGCCGCCGCGCATGGAGTTCGAGGGTGAGTTCCTGCACGCCTGGGTGCGCGAGGAGCGCGTGCGCTCCGACCAGCCGGTGACGCTGCGCCGCGGCGCCGATGTGTTCACCGCCGATCGACTGGAGTACGACCACCTGGAGCAGGTGCTGCAGCTGCAGGGCCGGGTGCGCGGCGTGCTGGCAGCGGCGCCGCAGCGCGCTGCGCGGCGCTGAGCGCCCGGCATGGGGCGCGCGAAGCCCCGGACAAGAAAAAAGCTCCTGAAAGGAGCTTTTTTCTGGAGCGCTCGCAGCCGGCACGAGGCCGGCCGGGCTCGGCTCAGTAGCCGCCGCCGTTGCCGCCGCCGTAGCCACCGCGGCTGC
>NZ_ALEE01000469.1 GCF_000282995.1 Melaminivora alkalimesophila | reverse complement strand
TGCCGCCGCGCGGGCCGGAGCCGTAGGGGCTGCGGAAGCCGCCTTCGCTGCGACCGCCGCCGTAGCCGCCACCGCCACCACTGCGGCCACCGCCGCCGTAGCCGCCGCCACCACCGAAGCCACCGCCGCCGCCGGCGTAGCCACCACCGCCACCGCTGCGGGGCGGGCGCGGCTCCATGGGACGGGCCTCGTTGACGACGATGCTGCGGCCGCCGAGCGACTGGCCGTTCATGCCGTTGATGGCCTGCTGCGCTTCGGCGTCGCTGCCCATCTCGACGAAGCCAAAGCCCTTGGAGCGACCGGTGTCGCGCTCCATCATGACCTTGGCGCTGGTGACCGCGCCGAACTGACCGAAGGCCTCTTCCAGATCCTGGTCGCGTACGGAATAGGGCAGGTTGCCCACGTACAGTTTGTTGCCCATCAGGGACTCCTCAAAAACAATTGGACTTAGCAACGGAGTCCCGAACCCGCAGCCAGTGAATCACAAAGACGCCCTATGCGCGAAAACTGACGGATCACCGCAACCTCAGCGAGGCAAGATGCCCTCGCTTGAGCATTATGAGGCCTAATGGCTGCGCGTGCTCATCCGGGTTGGCCCGAAGGTGTGGCCAAATTGCCGCAATTGTCAAGTTCCTGTTTCAGGGGTTCCGCCCTGTCCCTCGCGCCGCGCGTGTGCCGTCCGTCCCGACCCCCGCCGCAGCAGCGCTGTGCCAGCGCCTGCGGGCTTTGGCATAATTGCGCGCCAGACGCGCCGATTTGCACCGCTTGCGGGCGCTTTACAAATCCTGCTAAAGACGTGACCGAGATCGCACGCACGCAATCCGACCCGGCCCGCCTTTAGCGCGAGCCGGGTTTTTTGCTTGCCATGTCGTTCATCGCCACGCCGCAGACCATGCACTTCGCCGAGGCCCTGCCCCTTGCCTCCGGCGCCTCGATCCGCGACTACCAGCTGGCCTACGAGACCTACGGCGAGCTGAACGCCGCGCGCGACAACGCCGTGCTGGTGTGCCACGCGCTCAATGCCTCGCACCACGTGGCCGGCCGCTACGCCGGCCAGGAGCGCAGCGAGGGCTGGTGGGACAACATGATCGGGCCCGGCAAGAGCGTGGACACCAACCGCTTCTTCGTCATCGGCGTGAACAACCTGGGCTCGTGCTTCGGCTCGACCGGGCCGATGCACACCAACCCCGACACCGGAGAGGTCTACGGCGCGGATTTTCCGGTGGTGACGGTGGAGGACTGGGTCAACGCCCAGGCGCGGCTCCTGGACCGCCTCGGCATCGCGCAGCTGGCGGCCGTCATGGGCGGCAGCCTGGGCGGCATGCAGGCGCTTTCCTGGACGCTGCAGTACCCCGAGCGCATGCGCCACGCGGTGGTGGTGGCCAGCGCCCCCAACCTGACGGCCGAGAACATCGCCTTCAACGAGGTGGCGCGCCGCGCCATCGTCACGGATCCGGACTTCCACGGCGGGCACTTCTACCGGCACGGCGTCGTCCCGAAGCGCGGGCTGCGCATCGCGCGCATGATCGGCCACATCACGTACCTGAGCGACGACGTGATGAACGAGAAGTTCGGCCGCGAGCTGAGGAACGCCGTCAACGGGGGCTACCAGTACAGTACGCAGGACGTGGAGTTCCAGATCGAGAGCTACCTGCGCTACCAGGGCGACAAGTTCAGCGATTACTTCGACGCCAACACCTACCTCCTGATCACCCGCGCGCTGGACTATTTCGACCCGGCGCGCGCGCACGGCGGCAGTCTGGCGCGCGCCCTGGCCGCGGCGCGGGCGAGGTTCCTGCTGGTGAGCTTTTCCACCGACTGGCGCTTTGCCCCGGCGCGCAGCCGCGAGATCGTGCAGGCGCTGCTGGAGAACCGCCGCCGCGTCGCCTACGCGGAGATCGACGCGCCGCACGGGCACGACGCCTTCCTGCTAGACGATCCGCGCTACCTCGCCGTGGTGCGCGCCTATTTCGACAACATCGCCAAGGAGGTGCAGCCGTGAGCGACCACGCCACCATGCATGCCATCGCCCGCCTGGTGCCCGAGGGCAGCCGGGTGCTCGACCTGGGGTGCGGCGACGGCGCCCTGCTCGACCTGCTGCAGCGCGAGCGCGGCTGCTCGGGCTACGGCATCGAGATCGCGGATGCGAACGTGCTCGCCTGCGTGCGCCGCGGCGTGGACGTGATCCAGCTGAACCTCGACGAGGGTCTCGCGGCCTTCGCCGACGACAGCTTCGACGTGGTGCTGCAGATCGACACGCTGCAGCACCTGCGCAATGCCGAGGTCATGCTGCGCGAGACCGCGCGCGTGGGCAAGAGCGGCATCGTGGCCTTCCCGAATTTCGCACACTGGCCGAATCGCCTGTCGATCCTGCGCGGGCGCATGCCGGTCACGCCGCGCCTGCCCTACCAGTGGTATGACACGCCCAACATCCGCGTGGGCACCTTCAAGGACTTCGAGGTGCTGGCGCGCAAGAACCGCCTGCGCGTGCTCGACGCCTTCGGGCTGCAGGACGGACGCGAGGTGCGCTGGCTGCCGAACGCGCGCGCCGGCACGGCGGTGTTCCGCTTCGAGCGGGATTAAAGGGGCGGGTGCCCTACGTGCAACTGCGTAGGGGAATGCGTGAATAAATGTAACGGCGGTGGCACAGTAGATTCATAGGCTGCTGTGCCGCCCGATCCGGTGGCGGTGCCTCCTTGCCAGAAAAGAGGGTTCCCATGCCTGCCGCCCGTCCCGCCCCCGCTGCGCCAGCGGTCGTTCGCAGCCGCTCCGTCGCCCGGCGCGTCACCCTGCTGGCGCTGGCGCTGCTGGCAGCCGTGCTGGTGCTGGTCGGCGTGGCGCTGGCTGTGCTCACGGAGCGCAGCACGCGCAGCCAGCTGATCGGCAGCGTCGCCACCACGGCCGAGGCGGTGGCGCAGTCGCTGGACGCGGCGGACAACACCAACCGCGAGATGGTGCGCGGCTCCATGCGCGGCTTCCAGCGCTTCTTCGAGGCGACCATGCAGCTGGACGAGGCCACCGGCGAGCTGCGCAGCTACGGCGGGCTGGTGAACGGCGACTTCGGCTCGGTGGACCGCTTCGCGCAGGAGACCGGCAGCCTGGCCGGCGTCTATGCCAGGCAGGGCCAGGACTTCGTCCTCGTGACCACCTCGGTGAAGGACGAGCAGGGCCGGCGCGCGCTGGACGTGCCGCTGCCGCGCACCGATCCGGCGTACGCGGCGGTGAGCCGGGGCGAGGCGTTCACCGGGCTGGTGCGCGTGCAGGGCAAGCCTTACATGGGCCACTACCTGCCGGTGCCGGACGCTTCCGGGCAGGTGGTGGCGCTGCTGTTCATCGCCAACGACGTGAGCCTGTTCCAGTCCATGCTGCAAAAGCAGGTGGCGCAGACGCGCTTTTTCGAGCATGGCGGGGTGTACGTGATCCAGCCCGGCGCCTCGCCCGAGCAGGCGCGCTTCATCTACCACCCCACGGCCGCCGGCCGGCCGGTGCTGGAGGTGGCTCCGGCGGCCCGCTCCTTCCTGGAGGCGCTGGCGGGCGCGCCGGACGGCCATGTGCGCGACGCCGTGGCGCTGCTGGAGCCGGCCACGACCGACGCCTGGGCGCTGATGCGCAAGACGCAGGCGGGCTGGTGGGTGGTGGCGGAGGTGCCGGACGCCGAGGCCATGGCGGCCCACCGGCGCACCACGGCAGCCGTGTGGGGGCTGATGGCGCTGGCGCTGCTGGCCATTGGCGCCGGGCTGTTCGCGGTGCTGCGCCGCGGTGTGAGCCGACCGCTGACCGAGCTCACCCAGGCCATCACCCTGGTCGCGCAGGGCGATCTGACGCAGAGTTTTTCCACCGCGCGCCGCGACGAGATCGGAGCGCTGGTGCGCGAGGTCGAGGGCCTGCGCCTGCGCTACGTGCGGATGCTGCAGCAGGTGCGCCAGGCGGCCGAGAGCATCGATACCGCCAGCGCCGAGATCGCCAGCGGCAACCGGGACCTGTCGGCGCGCACCGAGGCCACCGCCAGCAGCCTGGCCGAGACGGCTCAGAGCATGGAGCAGCTCACCGCCACCGTGCAGCAGTCGGCTGACGCGGCGCGCCAGGCGAACCGGCTGGCGGCTTCGGCCGGCGAGGTGGCG
>NZ_ALEE01000468.1 GCF_000282995.1 Melaminivora alkalimesophila | reverse complement strand
GGCCCGCGGCGGCCAGGCGGTGGGCGAGGTGGTGGCGACCATGGCGGCGATCGACGAGAGCGCGCGGCGCATCGCCGACATCCTGCAGGTCATCGATTCCATCGCCTTCCAGACCAACATCCTGGCGCTGAACGCGGCCGTGGAGGCGGCGCGCGCCGGCGAGCAGGGGCGCGGCTTTGCCGTGGTGGCGGGCGAGGTGCGGACCCTCGCGGGGCGCTCGGGCGAGGCGGCGCGCGAGATCCGCCAGCTGATCCAGAACTCCGTGGAGAAGGTCTCCTCGGGCACGCGGCTGGTGCAGAACGCCGGCAGCACCATGGACGAGATCGTCGCCAGCGTGCAGCGCGTGGGCGACATCATCGGCGAGATCACGGCCGCGGCGGCCGAGCAGGCCTCGGGCATCGGCCAGGTCAACCAGGCGGTCGGCCAGCTCGACCAGATGACGCAGCAGAACGCCGCGCTGGTCGAGGAATCGGCGGCTGCGGCGCTGAGCCTGCGCGAGCAGGCGGCCCGGCTGGCGGCAGCGGTGCAGGTATTCCGACTCGAGTCCGAAGCGGGGCCGGCCACCGGGAACCCGGCGCTGGCGGCCATGTCCACGCCTGCGGCGTCCCGGGTGGCGCTGCAGCCGGCGGCCACGCTGTCGCTGCAGTCGGGTTGAGTTGCCAGCCCGGCCGCCAGGGTTGGGCCATCTGGCGTATGCTGGGTCGTTTCCATCCCCGCTGCCGGAGGAATCCGCCATGAACGCCCCCCTGCCCGCCGCCGCCCTCGATCCCATCCAGGCCCTGGAGCGCGTCTCGCGCACCTGGGACGAGAGCATCCTGCACGAGCTGACCGACTACATCCGCATTCCCGCCAAGTCACCCGCCTTCGCCGCCGACTGGCAGGCGCAGGGCCACCTGGAGGCGGTGCTGAGGAATGCCGCGACCTGGATCGAGGCGCAGAAGGTGCCGGGGTTGCGGCTGGAGATCGTGCGCCTGCCCGGGCGCACGCCGGTGCTGCTGTTCGAGATTGCCGCCACGCGCGCGGCCGGCGGCCAGACCGTGCTGATGTACGGCCACCTGGACAAGCAGCCCGAATTCGACGGCTGGCGCTCGGACCTCGGGCCCTGGAGCCCGAAGTACGAGGACGGCAAGCTCTATGGCCGCGGCGGCGCGGACGACGGCTACGCTGCGTACGCCAGCATCGCCGCGGTGCAGGAACTCAAGCGCCAGGGCGTGGCGCACCCGCGCATCGTCGGCCTGATCGAGACTTGCGAGGAAAGCGGCTCGGCCGACCTGCCGGCCTACCTCGATGCGCTGAAGGAGCGGCTGGGCGAGGTCGCGCTGGTCATCTGCCTGGACTCGGGCGCCGGCAACTACGACCAGCTGTGGCTCACCACCAGCCTGCGCGGCATGGCCAGCGGCACTTTGCGGGTGGAGATCCTGACCGAGGGCGTGCATTCGGGCGATGCCTCGGGTCTGGTGCCGTCGTCGTTTCGCATCATGCGCCAGGTGCTTGACCGGCTGGAGGATTCCGCCACCGGGCGGTTGCTGCCGGCGAGCTTCCACTGCGAGGTGCCGGCCGACCGCCTGGCCCAGGCGCGCGCCACCGCCGCCATCCTGGGCGAGGAGGTGTACAAGCGCTTTCCCTGGGCGCATGCGGACTGCGGGGGTTCGAGCGCCTTTGCGCTGCCCACCACCACCGATCCGACGCAGGCGCTGCTCAAGCGCACCTGGGAGCCGACGCTGTCGGTGACCGGCGCCGAGGGCTTTCCGGCGCTGCAGGACGCGGGCAACGTGCTGCGCCCCTACACGGCCTTCAAGCTCAGCCTGCGCCTGCCGCCGCTGGTGGATGCGGCCGCCTGCGTGCAGGAGATGAAGGCGCTGCTGGAGGATAACGCCCCCTACCAGGCGCGCGTGACCTTCGAGGGCGCCGGCGCCGCCAGCGGCTGGAACGCGCCGGACATCGCCCCCTGGTTCGGCTCGGCCCTGGACGCTGCCAGCCAGGCGCATTTCGGCGCCCCCTGCGGCTTCATCGGCCAGGGCGGCACCATCCCGCTGATGAACATGCTGAGCACGGGCTTCCCGAAGGCGCAGATGATGGTCTGCGGCGTGCTCGGCCCCAAGAGCAACGCCCATGGGCCGAACGAGTTCCTGCACGTGCCCTACGCCAAGCGGCTGACGGCGGCGGTGGCGCAGGTGATCGCCGCCATGCCATGAGCTGCGGCGCCGCTTCGGTGAGGGCGCTGGCGCTGCACCACTGGCCGCTTCCGCGTCCGCGGCGGCGCGCCACCGTCCTGCTGGTGCACGGCCTGGGCGAGCACATGGGGCGCTACGACCGGCTGGCGCGGCGCCTCAACCGCTGGGGGCTGGGCGTGCACGGCCATGACCACCATGGGCATGGCGGCTCGGAAGGGGCGCGCGGCGCCCTGCCGGCGCCGGACCGGCTGGTGGACGACCTCGCGCAGGTGCTCGATGCGGTGCGCGCCCGCATGGAGCCGGGCGAGCCGCTGGTGCTGCTCGGGCACAGCATGGGCGGGCTGGTGGCGGCGGCGCTGGTGGCCCGCGGCCTGCGCCCGGTGGATCTGCTGGTGCTGTCCTCGCCGGCGCTGGCGGCGCGCCTGAACCCATTGCAGCGGCTGCTGCTGGCGACGCTGCCGCGCGTGCTGCCCGAGCTGCGCGTGGGCAACGGGCTGGATGCGCGCCATCTCTCGCACGACGCAGCGCTCGTCGCCGCCTACCGCGCCGACCCGCTGTGCCACGACCGCATCAGTGCGCGGCTGGCGCGCTTCATCGCCACCGAAGGCCCGGCCGTCGTGGCACACGCGCCGCAGTGGCGGGTGCCGACGCTGCTGCTGTGGGGCGGCGACGACCGGATCGTCGATCCCGCCGGCTGCCGCGCCTTTGCCGAAGCGGCGCCGCCGCACCTGGTGGCGGCGCGGGGCTTTGCCGGGCTGTACCACGAGATCTTCAACGAGGACGAGGAACGCGCCGAGCCGGTCTTTGCGCTGCTGCACGGCTGGCTGGATGCGCGCCTGCCCGAGGGTTGAGGGGAGGAGCCCCGGCCGCGCCGCCCTCAAGGCGCCGGGGCATCGCCGGGCGCCCAGATGACGCGGTTGCGCCCCAGCCGCTTGGCGTCGTAGAGGGCCGCATCGGCGCGCTGCAGCACGCCCTCGACCGGTTCGCCGGGGCGCCAGTGCGCCACGCCGATCGACACCGTGAGGCGCAGCGTCGTCCCGTCCGCCATGGGCAGGGTCATGTCCGCGACGGCCTGGCGCACGCGCTCCAGCAGCGGCTCGCCCTCGGCAGGCGCAGTGTCCGCGGCGAGCAACACGAACTCCTCACCGCCCCAGCGCGCCAGCAGGTCGCCGGCGCGCACGCAGCCGCGCACCGCCCGCGCGAAGGCCCGCAGCGCCGCGTCGCCGGCGCCATGGCCGTGGGCGTCGTTGACCGCCTTGAAATGGTCCAGGTCCAGCTGCGCCACCAGCGCCGGCCGGCCGCCGCGCTGCGCGCGCCAGGCCTGCAGCTGCAGCGCCTCCATCATCGAGCGCCGGTTGGGCAGCCCGGTCAGCTCGTCGCGCGTGGCCAGCTCGCGCACCTGCTCCATGGCGCGCGCCAGCTCGACCTTCTGGGCGCGCAGCTTCTCGCGCGTGGCCTGGGTGCGCATGTTCAGGACGGTCGCACTGAGCAGCACCAATGCGGCCATCAGCACGTAGGCCGCCGCCAGGGGCAGCGGCATGAGTTCGGGCGATTGCCAGCGCGCGACGCCGATGGCCGCGGCAAACAGCGCCAGGCCATAGGCCAGCACGGCGAGCATCTGGCCGCGGCTCAGGCCGAAGGTGCCGAACATGAGGATGATCGCCAGCACCGGCATCACGATCCCGCGCGCGGCGCCGGCGAGCACGAAAGCGGTGGCGGCGAAGGTCATGGCCGAGCCCACTTGCGCCAGGGTGAGCGAGGGATCGCGCCAGCGCTGGCTCCAGCCGCTGCGGATCAGCGCATAGACGATCACCAGCCCGAGCGTGCAGCCCGCCGCCCACCAGTGCACCGGCCCCGCCGGCGCCAGCCCGGCGGCGACCCCCAGGTACATGGCGCCGATGCAGCACAGCATGAGCAGCGCCGCGAAGCTGGACATGCCCAAGCGTTGGCGCTGGCGCGGCTCGGTGCCGAGCAGCAGGTCGCCCAGTCGGGCGAGGGCGCCCCGCCGCCCGGCGGGGGCGGCAGCC
>NZ_ALEE01000467.1 GCF_000282995.1 Melaminivora alkalimesophila | reverse complement strand
GGCCCCCAGCCGCTGTCGCATCCTGTTCCCGGCCGGCCTTGCCGGTTGTCGCCCGCGCGGGCACGTCGTCCATGGTCGCTCGCTTGCTACCGGGCCGCCTTGCCCCCATGGCGCGGACCCTTTGCCGGGGCAGGCTAGCACCTGCGCCGCGCGGGCGCCATAGGCCCCTCACCCGATCGGTGCATCCAGATTGAGCAGCGCCAGCGCGGCCAGCGAGGCGGTCTCGGCACGCAGCACGCGCGGGCCCAGCGTGACCGGCACGAAGCCCTGGGCCACGGCCGCGTCTTCCTCCTGCGGGGTCAGGCCGCCCTCGGGGCCATGCAGCACCCACACCGGGCTGCGGTCCGCGGCGGCGCGGACCAGTGGC
>NZ_ALEE01000466.1 GCF_000282995.1 Melaminivora alkalimesophila | reverse complement strand
GGCGATCGCCTGCCAGTGGGCCTGGCGCCGCGCCGCGCGCTCGCCCGACAGGCGCAGCACGCTGCGCGCCGCCGCCACCGGCTGGATGCTGGCGACGCCCAGCTCGGTCGCCTTCTCCACCAGCCAATCCATGCGCTCGTTCGCCGGCATGCCGACCACCAGGTGCACGGCGCGCTCTGCCTCGCGCTCGACCGGCTCGTGGGCGCCGACTTCCACCGCCACCTCCGTGCGGCCCATGCGCACGATGGTGGCGCGCCACTGGC
>NZ_ALEE01000465.1 GCF_000282995.1 Melaminivora alkalimesophila | reverse complement strand
GCGCCACTGGCCGCCGCGGCCGTCGAACAGCGTGATCGCCCGGCCCGGCTGCAGCCGCAGCACCTGCACGTGGCGCGCGGTCTCGGCCGGCAACGCGAACTGCGCGCCGGGAGCCAGCGGCTGCGGGCAATGGAAGCGGGGGCCGTGGTCCATGGAGACTGGCACGGGGCTACATCCGGCCAAAGGCATAGCCGGTGACCGCCTGCGTGCCCTCGATCTGGTCCACCAGCCGCAGCAGCGGCGCCAGCTCGCGGTAGCGGGCGGCCGTCTGGCGGATGTAGGCGATGAAGCGCGGCGCATCCGCCAGGTAGCGCGGCTTGCCGTCGCGCAGCGTGAGGCGCGCGAAGATGCCCGCCACCTTCAGGTGGCGCTGCAGCGCCATCCAGTCCACCGCGCGGTAGAACTCGCCGAAGTCGGCGCCGAAGCCGCTGGGGCTTTCCGCCCCCAGCAGGCCGGCGCGGCGCGCGCGCTCCCAGTAGCGCACCGTGATGTCGATGACGAACTCCTCGTCCCAGCTGATGAAGGCATCGCGCAGCAGGCTGGCGATGTCGTAGGTGATGGGGCCGAGCACCGCGTCCTGGAAGTCCAGCACCGCCAGGCGTCCGTCCGCGCCGACCATCAGGTTGCGCATCATGAAGTCGCGGTGCACGAACACGCGCGGCGCCGCCAGGTTCTGCGCGACGATGGCGTCGAAGGCACGCGCCAGCACGGCTTGCTGGGCCGCATCCAGCGCCACGCCGCGGTGGCGCGCCACGTACCACTCCGGGAAAAGCTGCAGCTCGCGGCGCAGCAGCGCCTCGTCGTAGGGCGGCAGCGCCCCTTCCTGCGTGGCGCGCTGCCAGTCGAGCAGCAGCTCCACCGCCTGCAGGTACCAGGCGTGCGCCGCCTGCGGATCGCCCTCGCGCAGGCGCTCGATCACCGTCTCGCGGCCCACGTCCTCGAGCAGCATGAAACCCTGCGCCGCGTCCCAGGCGAGGATCTGCGGCACGCGCAGTCCGGCCTGCTGCATCAGCGATTGCACGTGCACGAAGGGCCGGCAGTCCTCCAGCGCGGGCGGCGCGTCCATGACGATGGCGCTGCCGCCGCCCTGCCGATCCAGGCGCAGGTAGCGGCGAAAGCTCGCGTCGCTGGAGGCGGGGCGCAGGGTCTGGGGCAGCAGGCCGTGGTCGGGCGCGAGGGCCGCCAGCCAGACGGCCAGGGCCTGGCCGCGCGCCGGGTCGGACCAGTCCACGCCGGCCGGGGCGGGCGCGCTCGGGGAAGGGGGGGTGAAGTGGCTCATGGATAATCGGATTCTAAGAAGCTGGCGCCCCGCGCTTCGCCCTCCACGCCCGTGCCCATCGACCCACGCCGCCGCCCGCCGTCCGCCCTCTGGTCCGAACCCGCCCCGCCGAGCCGCAGGCGCCCGGGCCGGTGGGTGCTGCTTGCCTGCGCGCTGGCGCCGCTGGGGGGTGCGCTGGCCCAGCAGGCGCCGGGTGCAGCGCTTCCGGCTCCCGTGCTGCGCCCCAGTCCCGCGCTGCCCGAGGCGCTGCCGCCCGGCCTGCGCGCGCAGCAGCCGGTGTTCGTGCGCGGCGAGCGGCTCTCGGGCCGGCCCGACATCGAGGCGGACATCGAGGGCGACGCCGAGCTGCGCCGTGGCGACACCGTGATCCGCGCGGACCGGATGCATTACGACGTGCCCACCGACCGCGCGCAGGCCAGCGGCAGCGTCCTCATCAACCGCGCCGGCAACCGCTACGAAGGCAGTCTGCTCGACATGGAGGTCGATGCCTTCCACGGGTTCTTCAGCGACGCGCGCTACCGCTTCCTGGAGACCGGCGCGCACGGCGAGGCGACGCGCGTGGACTTCATCGACCGCGACCGCTCCGTGGTGCACCAGGCAACCTACACCACCTGCGAGCGCACCGACGAGGCGAGCTGGCAGCCGGACTGGATTCTGCGCGCGCGCCGCATCGAGCTCGACCGCGTCGAAGACGTGGGCCGCGCCGAGGGCGGGGTGCTGGAATTCAAGGGCGTGCCCATCCTGCCGGTGCCGGCCATCAGCTTCCCGCTGTCGGACAAGCGCAAGACTGGCCTGCTCCCGCCGACCCTCGGGCTGGACAGCGTGAGCGGCTTCGAATACGCCCAACCCTGGTACTGGAACATCGCGCCCAACCGCGACGCCACCTTCACGCCGCTGCTCATGACGCGCCGCGGCGTGGCGCTGGCAGGCGAGTTCCGCTACTTGGAGCCGCGCTACCGGGGGGAAATCGGCGCGCAGTACATGCCCGGCGACCGCCTGCGCGACCGCGATCGCTGGGCCTGGCGCGGGCGCCACAGCGCGCTGCTGGACACGCCGCTGGGCGGCATGGGCCTGGGCCTGGACATCCGCCGCGTGAGCGACGACGACTACTGGCGCGACTTCACGCAGCGCGGCACCGGCTTCGGCAGCGATGCGCCCGGCCAGCTCGCCGAGCGCCTGCTGCCCGGCGAGGGCACGCTCAGCTGGGCGGGCGGCCCGCACTCCGTGGCGCTGCGCGCACTCAAGTGGCAGACCCTGCAGGACCCGCTCGCGCCCATCACGCCGCCCTACGACCGGCTGCCGCAGCTGCACTGGCGCTATGCCCCGACGCAATTGCCGGCCGGGTTGGACGCGAGCGTGGAGGCCGACTACACGCATTTCTCGGCCGACCGCCGCTGGTACGCCCAACCCAACGCGCGCCGCAGCTACGCGCTGGCCCAGCTCAGCCGCCCCTTCCTGGCGCCGGCCGGCTTCGTCACGCCGCGCCTGCAGCTGCACGCCACCAACTACGAATTCGACGCGCCCCTGGCCAACGGCCAGCGTTCGGCCTCGCGCGTGCTGCCCACCTTCAGCCTGGACAGCGGCCTGGTCTTCGAGCGCGATGCGCGCTATTTCGGGCGCAGCTTCCTGCAGACCCTGGAGCCGCGCGCCTTCTACACCTACACGCCCTACCGGGACCAGAGCCTGCTGCCGGTCTACGACACGGCGGCGACCGACTTCAACTTCGCCACCATCTACACCGAGAACGCCTTCGGCGGCAACGACCGGCTGGCGGACAACAACCTGCTGACCCTGGGTGTGACCACGCGCCTGCTCGATCCGGACAGCGGCGCCGAGGCCGCGCGCTTCGGCATCGCCCAGCGCCTGCGCTTCTCCGACCAGCGCGTGACCATGCCCGGCGCGCCGCCGGTGAGCGAGCGCCTGTCGGACGTGCTGCTCGGCGCGGGCCTGAACTGGGCGCCCGAATGGGGGCTGGACTCGACGCTGCAATACAACCCCAAGACCGGCCGTTCGCTGCGCACCACCATCGGCGCGCGCTACTCGCCCGGGCCGTACCGCACGGTGAGCGCCGCCTACCGCATGCAGAAGGTGACCGACCTGATCACCGAGCCGAGCCGCCAGCTCGACATGGGCTGGCAGTGGCCCCTGGACGGGCTGTGGGGCGGCGCCGGCCGGGGTCCGGACCGCGCTGCCGGGCGCTGGTACAGCGTCGGCCGCCTGAACTACAGCCTGAAGGACCGCAAGCTCGTCGACACGGTGGTCGGGCTGGAATACGAGAGCTGCTGCTGGACCGGCCGCGTGGTGCTCGAGCGGTTGCAGCGCAGCATCGACAGCTCCAGCACGCGCGTCATGCTGCAGCTCGAATTCCAGGGCTTCTCGCGCCTGACGCTGGGCGCCAATCCGCTGGCCAGCTTGCGCCAGCACGTGCCGCGCTACCAGGACCTCGGGCAGAGCCGCCCCATCCCTAGCCGCTTCTCCCAGTACGATTGAGCCGAACGACCGCCGCGGCG
>NZ_ALEE01000464.1 GCF_000282995.1 Melaminivora alkalimesophila | reverse complement strand
CCGCCGCGGCGGCGGGGTCCACCCGCGCCGCCCCCCTTCCGCCCCAGGAACCCCACCGCCTTCCACGCCATGACTTCACGCGCTCTGTCCCCGGCCCGGGCCTGCCTCACCTCGGCCCTTGCCGCTGCCGCCCTGCTGGCCGGCGCCACGGCCTTCGCGCAGGGGCTGCGCCCACCCGCCACGGGGGGTGGGCAGGCAGCGCGCCTGCCGGCCAACGCCACCGAGCTGCTGCCGGCCCCGGGCGGCTCCGGCAGCAGCCTGCGCGCGGCCGACTTCATCGTCGCCGTGGTCAATTCCGAACCGATCACCAACAACGAGGTGCGCCAGCGCGCCGAACGCACCGCCCAGCAGCTCATGGCCCAGGGCGCGCCCATGCCCCCGCGCGACGTGCTGGCGCGCGAGGTGCTCGAGCGCCTGATCCTGGAGAAGGTGCAGGTGCAGCTGGCGCGCGAGAGCGGCCTGAAGGTGGACGACTGGGCCGTGGACCAGGCCGAGCAATCGGTGGCGCGGCAGAACGGCGTGCCGGTCGAGGAGATGTACCGGCGGCTGGCGGCCGACGGCATCGGCCGCGAGCGCTTCCGCGAGGACCTGCGCAGCCAGCTGCTGGCGCTGCGCGTGCGCGAGCGCGACGTGGAGGCGCGGGTGCGCGTGAGCGAGCTGGACATCGACCAGTACCTGCGCGAGCAGCAGCAGTCGAGCGGCCCCTCGGGCCTGGAGCTCAATCTCGGCCACATCTTCATCCGCGTCCCCGAGGACGCCACACCGGCGCAGTCGGCCGAGCTGCAGGCGCGCGCGCAGCAGCTCATGGCCGAGCTTCAGCAGGGCGCGGACTTCGCCGCGCTGGCGCAGCGCGCCTCCGACGCCCCCGAGGCCGCCCGCGGCGGCGAGCTCGGCCTGCGCCCCGCCGCGCGCTACCCGGACCTGTTCGTCGGCGCCACGCGCGACGCTGCGGTGGGCAGCCTGGTGGGGCCGCTGCGCTCGCCGGCGGGCTTCCACATCCTCAAGGTGCTGGACAAGAGCCGCGCCGGCCTGGCGGCCACGGTGACGCAGAACCACGCACGCCACATCCTGCTGCGCGTGCCGCCGGGCACCACTGAGCGCCAAGTCGCCGAGCGCCTGGAGGAGCTGCGCGAGCGCGTGGTGCGGGGCCAGGCCGACTTCGGCGAGCTGGCGCGCGAGGTCTCGCAGGACGGCAGCAGCAAGGACGGCGGCGACCTGGGCTGGGCCTCGCCCGGGCGCTACGTGCCCGAGTTTGAGGAGGCGCTCAACGCCCTCTCGCCCGGCGAGATCAGCCATCCGGTGGTCTCGCGCTTCGGCGTGCACCTGATCCAGCTGCTGGAGCGCCGCCAAGCCAAGCTCACCCAGCGCGAACAGCGCGACATGGTGCGCAACGTGGTGCGCGAGAAGAAGCTCGACGAGGCCTACGCGCAGTGGCTGCAGGAGGCCCGTGCGCGCGCCTACGTGGAACTGCGCGAGCCGCCGCAGTGGTGAGCCGCCCGCACGTCGCGCGCAAGCGCTTCGGCCAGCACTTCCTGTCCGATCCGGCGATCATCGACGCCATCGTGCGCGCCATCGACCCGCGCCCGGGCCAGCCGGTGGTGGAGATCGGCCCCGGCCTGGCGGCGCTCACGCAGCCCTTGGTCGAGCGCCTCGGGCGCCTGACCGTGATCGAGCTCGACCGCGACCTGGCCGAGCGCCTGCGCCGACACCCCCAGCTGCGGGTCGTCGAATCCGACGTGCTGAAGGTGGACTTCGCCCAGCTGGCCGATTCCCTGGGCGCGCCGAAGCTGCGGGTGGTGGGCAACCTGCCCTACAACATCTCCTCGCCCATCCTGTTCCACCTGCTCGGGCAGGTGGAAGTGGTGGAGGACCAGCATTTCATGCTGCAAAAGGAGGTCATCGACCGCATGGTGGCGCAGCCCGCGACGGCGGCCTACGGGCGCCTGTCGGTGATGCTGCAGTGGCGCTACGCGATGGAGGACGTGCTGTTCGTGCCGCCCGAGGCCTTCGAGCCGCCGCCGCGCGTGGACAGCGCGGTGGTGCGCATGCGGCCCCTCGCGCAGCCGCCGGCGGTGGACGTGGCGCTGCTGTCGCAGCTGGTGCAGGTCGCCTTCAGCCAGCGCCGCAAGCTGCTGCGGCACACGCTGGGAGCCTGGATGCAGCAGCACGACCGGCACGCGGACTTCGACCTGCAGCGCCGCGCCGAGGAGGTGCCGGTGGCGCAGTACGTGGCGCTCGCACAGGCGCTGGCACCCCGCTGAGCGGGGCTGCGCTCAGGCGGCCGCCAGCCAATAGCCGGTGTTGAAGGGGCTGCTCATGCGCAGCGCCTGGGGCGTCACGTCCACCAACCAATCGGTGGGCAGCGCCTGGTCGAAGGCACCATCGAGGGCGATGGGCCGGGTGGCCTGGTGCGGGGCATCCTGCGATGCCGCGCTGGCCCGTCCCGCCTGGCCGGCGGATGCGGAACGGGCTACAGAAAAGAATAGAAGCAGCGGAAGGCGAT
Organism: Melaminivora alkalimesophila; assembly: GCF_000282995.1. GTDB lineage: Bacteria > Pseudomonadota > Gammaproteobacteria > Burkholderiales > Burkholderiaceae_C > Melaminivora > Melaminivora alkalimesophila. The sequence continues at coordinate 2,236 of NZ_ALEE01000464.1, read as the reverse complement.
CTTGCGCTCGGCCCAATAGTCGGCCGCCTCGCGGAACACGTCCAGCAGCTGCTCGCGCACTTCCTTGTCGAACTTCGGCGTGGTCGGGATCTGGTCGAGCACCACCACGAAGCCCGGCTGCGGGCCGCACTTGTGCAGCGGGTCCGTCATGCAGTCGTACAGCGCATCGAAGTTCTTGCCGAAGTGCGCCGGGAAGGTGAACTGGGTGGCGATCAGCTCGAGCACATCCTGGCGCGTCTGGGCATGCGCCAGGTTGGCATACAGGAAGTGCTGGCCCAGGATGCGCGCCGTCTCCTGCAGGTCGTGCACGCGGAAGGCACGGATGGACTGCACGATGTTGGGGCGCACACCGCGTAGAAGGGTTTCCTGTTCCTTGCGAAGTGGCGTTTGCATCTCCGTTGCTCTTTCTCTTCAGGGGTCCATGGAATGGATCACCGCCTGCCGTCGGCGGGCTGCAGGCGGTGGGAGGGGGGCGTGCGTGCGGACCGGGAGCACGGGGCGCTCATGGCGCGATGACCCGGAAGCTTGCATAGTGGTCGCCGCTGTAGTAGCAGGCCTCGGGCAGGCGCGGTGGCCCGCCGCAGACGATGCGCCGCGCGCCCCGGTGGCGCACGCCGGGCGTGGGCACCGTGTATTCCCGGTAGTAGCCGCGCCGGGCCGCCGGCAGCAGCCGCTCGCGGTTGCCGAAGACCGTGCCGTCCTTCTCGTAGCGGAACGGGCCGCCCGCCAGGATCAGCGCATAGGTGGCGCGACCCTGCGCGGGCAGCTCGGCCAGGGGAATGGGCTGCACGACGGCCAGCTCGACCGGCGCGCGGGCCTGCCCGGGCAGGGCCAGTGCCGCGCCCAGGGCGCACGCCACCAATGCCTTGCACGCTGGCAGGGCCAAAGCCTTCAGCATCCGCTACACCTTTTTTCAAAAACTCCGGGTTAACCCGAAATTTCGACCCGCAAGTGTGACAAAAAGGGCGGGCAAAAGCAAGCGCCTGCCCACCAATGGGGCAGGCGCGGCGGCCGATTGAAGGTTTTTTGCCTTTTTTTCGCCGTTTTTCCGTGCGATCAGCGGTGGCTGTTGGCGTCCGCCACGGTGAAGGCCGTCATGTTCACGATGCGGCGCACCGTGGCGCTGGGGGTCAGCACCTGCACCGGCGCGCCGGCGCCCAGCAGCATCGGACCGATGGCGATGCCGCCGCCGGCGGCGGTCTTGAGCAGGTTGTAGGAGATGTTGGCGGCGTCGATGTTGGGCATGACCAGCAGGTTGGCGCTGCCGGCCAGCGTGCCGTGCGGCATCAGCTCCAGGCGCGCTTCCTCGTCGAGCGCCACGTCGCCGTGCATCTCGCCGTCGACCTCCAGCCAGGGCGCCTGCTCGCGCAGCAGTTCCAGCGTGCGGCGCATCTTCACGGCGCTGTCGTGGTTGCTCGAACCGAAATTGGAGTGCGACAGCAGCGCCGCCTTCGGGCGGATGCCAAAGCGCATGATCTCCTCGGCCGCCATCACCGTGATCTCGGCCAGCTGCTCGGCCGTGGGGTCGTAGTTGACGTGCGTGTCGACGATGAACACCTGCCGCCCGGGCAGCAGCAGCGCGTTCATTGCGGCGTAGGTGCGGGCGCCGGCGCGCTTGCCGATGACCTGGTCGATGTAGTTGAGGTGGTGCACCGTGTGGCCCCAGGTCCCGCAGATCAGGCCGTCGACCTCGCCCTTGTGCAGCAGCATCGAGCCGATCAGCGTCAGGCGCCGGCGCATCTCGATCTTGGCGATCGGCACGGTGACGCCCTTGCGCTCGGTCATGCGGTGGTAGGTCTGCCAGAAGTCGCGGTAGCGGTGGTCGTCCTCGACGTTGACGACATCGTAGTCAGCGCCTTCTTTCAGGCGCAGGCCGAATTTTTCGATGCGCTGGGCGATGATGGCCGGGCGGCCGATCAGGGTGGGGCGCGCGATGTGCTCGTCGACCACGATCTGCGCGGCGCGCAGCACGCGCTCTTCCTCGCCCTCGGAGAAGGCGATGCGCTTGGCGCTGGCGCCCTTGGCGGCCATGAAGATGGGTTTCATCATGGTGCCGGAGGCGTAGACGAAGGTCTGCAGCTGGTCGCGGTAGGCGTCCATGTCGCTGATCGGGCGCTGCGCCACGCCGCTGTCGGCCGCCGCCTGGGCCACCGCCGGCGCGATCTTCATCATCAACCGCGGATCGAAGGGCTTGGGGATCAGGTACTCGCGCCCGAAGGCCAGCGGCTCGCCCGTG
>NZ_ALEE01000463.1 GCF_000282995.1 Melaminivora alkalimesophila | reverse complement strand
GGCTCGCCCGTGTAGGCGGCCGCCACCACCTCGCTCTGCTCGGCCTGGGCGAGCTCGGCGATGGCGTGCACCGCGGCGATCTCCATCTCGGTGGTGATGGTGGTGGCGCCGCAATCGAGCGCCCCGCGGAAGATGTAGGGAAAGCACAGGACGTTGTTGACCTGGTTGGGGTAGTCCGTGCGGCCGGTGGCGATGATGGCGTCGCCGCGCACCTCCTTCACGTCCTCCGGCGCGATCTCCGGGTTGGGGTTGGCCAGCGCGAAGATCAGCGGGTTGGCCGCCATCTTCGCGACCATGTCCTTTTTCAGCACACCGCCGGCCGACAGGCCGAGGAACACGTCGGCGTCCTGGATGACCTGCGAGAGGGTGCGCAGCTCGGTGTCCTGTGCGAACTGGGCCTTGTCCTCGTCCATCAGCTCGGGCCGGCCCCGGTAGACCACGCCGGCGATGTCCGTGACCCAGATGTGCTCGCGCGGCAGGCCCAGCTTGACCAGCAGGTTCAGGCAGGCGAGCGCCGCCGCGCCCGCGCCGGAGGCCACCAGCTTCACGCCCGCCAGTTCCTTGCCCGCCACCTTCAGGCCGTTCAGGATGGCCGCGCCGACGACGATGGCCGTGCCGTGCTGGTCGTCGTGGAAGACCGGGATCTTCATGCGCTCGCGCAGCTTGCGCTCGATGTAGAAGCAGTCCGGCGCCTTGATGTCCTCCAGGTTGATTCCGCCGAAGGTCGGCTCCAGCGAGGCGATGATCTCGATCAGCCTGTCGGGATCCTTCTCGTCGATCTCGATGTCGAAGACGTCGATGCCGGAGAATTTCTTGAAGAGCACCCCCTTGCCCTCCATGACCGGCTTGCCTGCCAGCGGCCCGATGTCGCCCAGGCCGAGCACCGCCGTGCCGTTGGTGACCACGCCCACCAGGTTGCCGCGCGCGGTGTAGCGAAAGGCCGCGGCCGGGTCCTTGACGATCTCCTCGCAGGGCGCGGCCACGCCGGGCGAGTAGGCGAGCGCCAGATCGTGCTGGTTGCTCATCTGCTTGGTGGCGGCGATGGTGATCTTGCCGGGCTGCGGATGCTCGTGGTATTCCAGCGCCGCCTGGCGCAGCAGGGCGCGTTTGTCGCTGGGGGTGGCAGGCACGGGGGTCTCGGACATCAGGGTATCTCCAGCTCTCGGTGAGGGTCGGCCTGCCGCGCCGAAACCGCGGGGAACCGCAGCCGCAGGAGCCCTGCCGGCGACCGATCTTCCCTGGTTGCGCACGCCTCGCGGGGCCAGGGCACAGGCAGGCTCGGTAAGTGGCGGCCATTGTAGGGGAGGGCAGCCCGGCGCCAGGGCCGTGCATCGGGTGCGCGGCGGGTGAAACACCTTTGACGCGCGCCGGCCTGCGCTGTCGCGGGAATGCTTCGCCGGCACCCTCCTGATTGCTATGCTCGCACGTTTCCCGAGTCCCTGGAGATCCATGCATATGCGTTCCCGTGCTTTCGCCGTCCCGTCGCTGCGCGCCGGCCGCAACCGGCTGGTGCTGGCGGCGGGCGTCCTGCT
>NZ_ALEE01000462.1 GCF_000282995.1 Melaminivora alkalimesophila | reverse complement strand
GGCGGGCGTCCTGCTGGCCAGCGCGCTGGCCGCCCCCCTGGCCCAGGCCCAGAACGGTGCTTCCTACCCCTCGCGCACCATCCGCCTGGTGGTGCCCTTCGCGCCGGGCGGCTCGACCGACATCCTGGGCCGGCTGCTGGCCCAAAAGATGGGCGAGAACATGCAGGCCACCGTGGTGGTGGAGAACAAGCCGGGCGCCAACGGCACCATCGGCTGCGACCAGGTCGCCAAGGCGGCGCCGGACGGCTACACGGTGGTGCTGGGCGACGTCGGCTGCATGGCCATGGCGCCCGGCCTGTATCCCCGCCTGCCCTACGATCCGCCGCGCGACTTCGCTCCCGTGAGCCTGGTGGGCCGCAGCCCGCTGGTGTTGACCGTGGGCGCACAGAGCCCGCTCCGGTCACTCGCCGACCTGACGGCCACGGCGAAGGCGCAGCCCGGCCGGCTGAACTACCCCTCCTCGGGCACGGGCGGCCCGAACCACCTCGGCGCCGAGCTCTACGCCATGCAGGCCAAGGTGAAGATCAACCACATCCCCTACAAGGGCAGCGCACCCTCGGTGGTCTCGCTCGCCTCGGGCGAGACGGACTTCGGCTTCCTCACGGCGGTCACCATCGCCTCGCAGCTCAAGGCCGGCAAGGTGCGCGCCCTGGCGGTGGCGCACAACGAGCGCCTGCCGTCCATGCCGCAGGTGCCGACCATGGACGAGGAAGGGCTCAAGGGCTTCACGGCCGACGCCTGGTTCCTGGCGGCCGTGCCCGCCGGCACGCCGGCGCCCATCGTGCAGCGCCTGCAGGCGGAGATTGCCCGCGCGCTGCCCGATCCGGCGGTCAAGGAAAAGCTCGACGCCATGGGGGTGCTGCCCTCGGGGCTGACGCCCCAGGCCTCGGCCGAGTTCCTGCGCGCCGAAGTGGACAAGTGGCGCGGCGTGATCCAGAGCGCCGGCATCACCCTGGACTGACCGCGCCGCCGCGGGCCCGGCCGGGGCCGGGTCCGGCGCTCGCCCTCAGGCGACTTCGTGCAGTGCGTCGCCCAGGGCGGCGACCAGGCGGTCGAGCTCGGCCTCGGTGCTGATGAAGGGCGGCGCGAGCTGGATGGTGTCGCCGCCATAGCGCACGTAGAAGCCCTTGTCCCAGCACTTCATGGCGATCTCGTAGGGCCGGCGCGCCGGCTCGCCCGGCAGGGCCTCGATGGTGAAGCCGGCGGCCAGCCCGAAGTTGCGGATGTCCAGCACGTGCTTGGCGCCCTTCAGGCCATGCACGGCGCGCTCGAAGAAGGGCGCCAGCGCCTTCACGCGCGCCGGCATGTCCTCCTGCTGCAGGGCCTCCAGCACCGCGTTGCCGGCCGCGCAGGCCACCGGGTGCGCCGAGTAGGTGTAGCCGTGCGGGAACTCCAGCAGGTACTCGGGCCCGCCCGCGGCCATGAAGGTGTCGTGGATCTCGCGCGTGACCACGCAGCCGCCCAGCGGCTGGGCGCCGTTGGTGACCTGCTTGGCGAAGTTCAGGATGTCGGGCGTGACGCCGAAGACTTCCGAGCCCGTCCAGCCGCCGGCCCGCCCGAAGCCGGTGATGACCTCGTCGAAGATCAGCAGGATGCCGTGCTCGGTGCAGATCTCGCGCAGGCGCTGCAGGTAGCCCGCCGGCGGGATCACCACGCCGGCCGAGCCGGAGAAGGGCTCGACGATGACGGCGGCGATGTTCGAGGCGTCGTGCAGCGCGATCAGGTCCAGCAACCGGTCGGCGAGCGCGCGGCCGCCTTCCGCAGGCATGCCGCGGTGGAACGACCCGGCGGGCGGCTGCGTATGGGGCAGGTGGTCGGCTTCCACGCCCTGGCCGAAGGTCTTGCGGTTGCCGACCATGCCGCCGACCGAGACGCCGCCGAAGTTCACGCCGTGGTAGCCCTTCTCGCGCCCGATCAGCCGGGTCTTGCCGGCCTGGCCCTTGGCGCGCCAGTAGGCACGCGCCATCTTCAGCGCCGTGTCCGTCGCCTCGGAGCCGGAGCTGGTGAAGAACACGTGCTCCAGCCCGTCGGGCACGAGCGCCTTGATGCGGTTGGCCAGCTCGAACGAGGCCGGGTGGCCGAACTGGAAGGCGGGCGCGTAGTCGAGCTGCAGCGCGGCGCGCCCGATGGCCTCGGCGATGTCGCGCCGCCCGTGCCCCAGGCCCGAGCACCACAGGCCCGACAGGCCGTCGAAGATCTTGCGGCCCTGGGCGTCGGTGTAGTAGGCGCCCTCGCCCGAGACGATCATGCGCGGGCGCGCCTTGAAGTCGCGGTTGCCGGTGAAGGGCATCCAGTGGGCGTCCAGCCAGGCGGCGTCCATGCGCGGGGCGGGACGGGCGGCGGCGGGCGTGTCGTCGATCACGGCGAAGGACATGGCAGGCTCCTTGGAACGGGAAAGAAAGGAAGGGACGGAGCCATTGTGGACGCGGGTGTTAGATTCATGAAGCCACAAATATCCACGTTCACTTGAGGATCCATGCAAGTAACCAAGGGGCATCGCCCGCGCGCCGCGCTCGGGCAGCTGTCGGACATGGACCTGCGCCTGCTGCAGGTCTTCAAGGCGGTGGTCGAGTGCGGCGGCATGGCGGCGGCGGAGCTGGAGCTGAACATCGGCGTGAGCACCATCAGCCGCCACGTGAAGGACCTGGATACGCGCCTGGGGCTGAGCCTGTGCCGGCGCGGGCGCGCCGGCTTTGCGCTCACGCCCGAGGGCCAGCGGGTCTATGAGGAAACGCTGCAGCTGCTGGCCTCGGTGCGCGGTTTTCTCGCCAGCGTGGACGACCTGCACGCGCGCATGGGCGGCCAGCTGGCGGTGGCGGTGTTCGACAAGACCGCCAGCAACCCGGCGGCGCGCATCGACGCGGCGATCGCTGCCTTCGCCGACGCCGCGCCGCACGTGCAGCTGCAGATGCACGTGGGCAGCATCAACGCCATCGAGCGCGGCGTGATGGACGGGAGCTTCCACATCGGCATCATCCCGGCGCACCGCAGCTCGCGCAGCCTGGTGTATGACGAGCTGTTCGCCGAGACCATGCTGCTGTATTGCGGCGCCGGGCATCCGCTGTTCGGCGCGCCGCACGGGGCGCTCGACTGGGACGCGCTGCGCCGTCACCCTTTCGCCGGCCTGGGCTACCACTCGCCCAACATGGAGTTGAGCCACCGGATGCAGCTCGCGCGCAGCGCCACCGGCTTCGACCAGGAGTCGATCGCGACGCTGGTGCTGTCCGGGCGCTTCCTGGGCTTCCTGCCCGACCACTATGCCGCCGCCTTCGAGCAGGCGGGCCGGCTGCAGGCCGTGCTGCCCGGGCGCTTCCGCTACCAGTGCCGCTTCGTCGCCATCATGCGCCGCTCGCCCCAGGCGCCGCGCGCGGCGCAGCGGTTTCGGGAATGCCTGCTGCGGGCGCATGGCGCCCACTGAAACCACTGCACTTCAGTCCGGCCGGTCGCTGCCGATAACGAGGGCAGCATGTCTTCCCTCGGACCCATCGCCTCCTCCGGCCTGCAGGCCGCGCAACTGCGCCTGGCGGCCAGCGCGCACAACATCGCCAACGCGGACACGCCCGGCTTCCGCCGCCATGCGGTCGCGCAGCAGGCGCTGCCCGAGCGCGGCGGGGTGCAGGCCCGGGTGGGCGAGGCGGCCGCCCCGGGCGTCGCCCTGGAGGCCGAGGCGGTGGAGCAGATCGCCGCAGCCTATGCCTTCAAGGCCAATGTACTGGTGCTGCGCACGGCTCAGGACATGGCGGGAACGCTGCTGGACGTGCGCGCCTGAAGCACCACCGGGGCAGCGGCGGCCGCGCGCCGGCGCAGGGCGCGCTCCCAGCCCTTCTCGTGGAAGAAGAAAGCCACGGCCTGCACCGTGGGCTCCAGCAGGCTCAAGGTCAGCGAGGCCCACAGGTTGCCCGTGACCAGGTAGGCCACGGTCGCCGCCACGCAGATGTGGATGACGTAGTAGCTGGCGGTCTTCATGAGGGTGAGGCGGTGCCTGTGCAGGGCATGGTGGAGATGAGACATGGCAGGATTCCTTGAAATATTGACTTAATGATAATCATTCGCAATGAATTGCGCCAATCGTTTTTTCCTACCTCGGGCATAGCCTCTGTCGGCCGCACGGGCCCGTGGCTATGATGGCCGCGCTTTTCCGAGGGTCTTGACCCTCGTCCGTCCTTCGTTTTCCCACCTGGAGCGCGCCATGGCCCTCATGGACTTCATCAAGAAACAGTTCATCGACATCCTGCAGTGGACCGAGGAGGGCGACGGCACGCTCTCCTGGCGCTTCCCCATGGAGGGCATGGAGATCCAGAACGGCGGCACGCTGGTGGTGCGCGAGTCGCAAATGGCGGTGTTCGTCAACGAAGGCCAGGTAGCCGACGTCTTCGGCCCCGGCACCTACAAGCTGACCACGCAGACGCTGCCGGTGCTGACCTACCTGAAGAACTGGGACAAGCTGTTCCAGTCGCCCTTCAAGAGCGATGTGTATTTCTTCAGCACGCGCCAGCAGGTGGACCAGAAGTGGGGCACGCCCCAGCCGATCACCATCCGTGACCAGGACTTCGGCGCCGTGCGCCTGCGGGCCTTCGGCAACTACGCCTACCGCGTCGCCGACCCGAAGCTGTTCCACACGGAGATCTCCGGCACACGCGGCGAGTACCGCGTCGAGGACCTGGACGGCCAGCTGCGCGGCCTGGTGCTGCAGAACATCAGCAACGCCATCGCCGCCAGCGGCGTGCCGTTCCTCGACCTGGCGGCCAACCAGGGCATGTTCGCCGAGGCGATGGCCAGCGCGCTGCAGCCGGCCTTTGCGCGCATCGGCCTGAAGCTGGAGGGCTTCACGGTGCAGAACCTGTCGCTGCCCGAGGAGCTGCAGAAGGTGCTGGACCAGAGAATCGGCATGGGCATGGTCGGCGGCGACATGGGCAAGTTCATGCAGTACCAGACGGCGCAGGCCATCCCGAAGTTCGCCGAAGGGGGCGGCCAGGGCGGCGGCGTGGCGGGCGATGCCATGGGCCTGGGCGCGGGCGTGGCGCTCGGCCAGGTGCTGGCGCAGAACCTGCAGTCCGGCCTGCAGCAGGGGCAGGGCGGCGGCGCGGCAGCGGCACAGGCCCCGGCAGCCGCCGGCGTGCGCCCCGAGGACGTCATGGCCACGCTGGAAAAGCTCGGCGAGCTCAAGTCCAAGGGCATCCTGACGCAGGAAGAATTCGACGCGAAGAAGGCCGAGTTGCTCAGGAAGCTGGTCTGAACGCGCCTGCCAGCAGCGCGCAGCCTGCGCGCAGGCCCCCGAACCCGATCCATGGCGACCCGTTCCCCACAGCGCGCGTACCGCGCCCCCTGCCCCGGCTGCGGGGCGGAGGTGGAGTTCCGTAGCGCGCAATCGGCCTATGCCGTCTGCCCCTACTGCCAGAGCACGGTGGTGCGCAGCGGCGAGGTGCTGCAACGCGTGGGCCGCATGGCCGAGCTGTTCGACGACCACAGTCCGCTGCAGCTGCATGCCACCGGCCGGCTGCCGGGCAGTGGCGAGGCCTTCACGCTCATCGGCCGGATGCAGCTGCAGGGCGAGCAGGGCCGCTGGACGCAGTGGCTGGCGCTGCTGGACGATGGCCGCAGCGCCACCCTGAGCGAGGACAACGGCGCCTATGTGCTGATGCACCCGGCGCACTGGCAGGGCGCGCCGCCGCCGCCCGACCGGATGCCGCTGGGCTCGACCTGGAAGATCGGCGGCGGCACCTTCAGCGTGGCGGCCAATCTGCAGGCGCAGCTGCTGGC
>NZ_ALEE01000461.1 GCF_000282995.1 Melaminivora alkalimesophila | reverse complement strand
CTGCTGGCGGCCGAAGGGGAGCTGCCGGCGCTGCCGCCGCTGGGCGAGCCCTTCCCGGTGGTGGAGCTGCGTTCGAGCGACGGCGAGGTGCTGTCCATCGACTTCGGCGCGCAGCCGCCCGAGGTGCAGCGCGGGCGCAGCGTCGAGCTGCACGCGCTGCAGCTCAAGGGGCTCAGGGACGGCGAGGCGGTGCGCGAGGAAGCCGGGCGCCAGTTCGACTGCCCGCACTGCGGCGCGCCGGTGCAGGTGCAGCTGGATGCGAGCAAGAGCTGCACCTGCCCGTCCTGCCGCAGCCTGATCGACCTGACGCGCGGGCTGGGCGCCGAGCTGAGCTACGTGACGCAGCAGGAGACCATCCGCCCGCTGATTCCGCTGGGCAGCATCGGGCAGTTCGAGGGCGTTTCCTGGCAGGTGGTGGGTTTCCAACACCGCACGGGCGTCGAGCCGGGCGACGACGAGCATTTCGGCTGGGAGGAGTACCTGCTCTACCACCGCCAGCGCGGCTTCGTCTTCCTGGTGGATGCGAGCGATGGCTGGAGCCTGGTGCGCCCGACCAGCGGCGCGCCCGCCTGGCGCGAGGGCACGCAGACCGCCACTTACCTGGGGCGGCGCTACCGGCTCACCTCCACCTACCTGGCGGAGACGAACTACGTGGCGGGCGAGTTCTACTGGCCGGTCTATCGCGGCCAGAAGTCGAGCAACAGCGACTTCGCCGCGGTCGATGGCAAGGGCATCCTGTCGCGCGAGCAGACGCCGGGCGAGGTCACCTGGTCGCACGGGCAGCGCATCGACAGCCTGGTGGTCGCCCAGGCCTTCAAGCTGGGCGACCGTGCGGGGCTGTTCCGGCGCCAGGACGCGGGGCCGGTGGGCGCCATCACGGGCGGGCCGGGCTGGGCGACCATGGTGCTGACGCTGGTGCTGCTGGTGGTGGTGCTGAGCCTGATGAGCAACTGCTCGGGTTCGCCCGGCGGCAGCTACCGCAGCACGGGCGGCTCCTGGGGCGGCTACACCTCGGGCGGGGGGCACAAGTGAGGCCCGCCGCCGCCCTGCCGCCCCGTCCGGCGCGGCGCCTTTCTTTGTCTTGCCCGGCCGCCCCTGGCCGGCACCTGTGTTGCAAGGAGCAATCACCATGATGGGAATCGAATGGCTCCGGCCGGCGGCCTTTCTCGGGTCGATCCTGTACGCGCTGATCGGCGTGCTGATCTTCTGGCTGTGCTTCGTCATCATCGACAAGCTCACGCCCACCGACCTGTGGGCCGAGATCGTGGAGAAGCAGAACGTCGCCCTCGGGGTGGTGGTGGCGGCGATGTGCCTGGGGGTGAGCATCATCGTGGCCGCGGCGATCCACTGAGGCGCGCGCTTGCGCACGGCGGAAGCCCCGGGGCCGCGCCCCATCGACATCGCGCTGCTGGCCAGCGTCTTCGTCATCGCCGCGTGTGGGCTGGTGTACGAGCTGGCCGCGGGGGCGCTTGCCTCCTACCTGCTGGGCGACTCGGTCCTGCAGTTTTCCACCGTCATCGGCACCTACCTGTTCGCCATGGGCGTGGGCTCGTGGCTGTCGCGCTATTTCGAGCGGCAGCTGCCGGCGCACTTCCTGCGCATCGAGCTGCTGGTGGCGCTGATCGGCGGGGCACTGCCGGCGGTGCTGTTCGTCGCGCACGCGCACGTGCCGGGGGCCTTTCGCGTGCTGCTCTACGGGCTGGTGGGGCTGGTGGGCACGCTGGTCGGGCTGGAGATCCCGCTGGTCATGCGGATCCTGCGGCGCAACGTGCAGCTCAAGGACCTGGTCAGCCAGGTGCTGACCTTCGACTACCTCGGGGCGCTGGCGGTGTCGCTGGCCTTCCCGCTGCTGCTGGTGCCGCAGCTGGGGCTGGTGCGCACGGGGCTGCTGTTCGGCTTCATGAACGCCGCGGTGGCGCTGTGGGCGCTGTGGCTGTTTCGCCATGAGCTGCGGCGCTTTCGGGCGCATGCGCTCGCCTGCGCGGCGGTGCTGCTGCTGCTGGCCGCGGGGCTGGCGGGGGCGGAGCACATCACGCGCTTTGCCGAGGACAAGTTCTACCAGGACCGGATCATCGCCAGCCACGCATCGCCCTACCAGCGCATCGTGCTCACCCACGGGCGCCAGGGCCTGCGGCTGTACCTGAACGGCAACCTGCAGTTCGCCGAGAGCGACGAATACCGCTACCACGAGGCGCTGGTGCACCCGGCGATGGCGGCGCATGGCGCGCCGCGGCGCGTGGCGGTGCTGGGCGGGGGCGATGGGATGGCGGTGCGCGAGATCCTGAAGTATCCATCGGTGGAGTCCGTCATCCTGGTCGAGCTGGACGCGGCCATGACGCGGCTGTTCGCCGACAACCCGATGCTGCGCCGGCTGAACGCGGACGCCCTGCACGACGCGCGCGTGCAGGTGGTCAACGAAGACGCCTTCCAGTGGCTGCAGAGGCCGGAGGTGGCGCCGCTGGACGTGATCGTGGTGGATTTCCCGGACCCGACCAACTTTGCCATCGGCAAGCTCTACACGAACAGTTTCTACGCGCTGCTGGAGCGGCGGCTGGCGGCAAGCGGCTACGCGGTGGTGCAGACCACCTCGCCACTGGTCGCGCGCCAGAGCTTCTGGACGGTGGTGCAGACCATCGAGTCGGTGGGCCTGGCGGCCACGCCCTACCACGCGCACGTGCCGAGCTTCGGCGAGTGGGGCTTCGTGGTCGCCGGGCGCCGGCCCTGGCGCCTGCCTGAGGTGCTGCCGGCAGGGCTGCGCTTCCTGGACCTGCCGTCGCTGCCGCTGCTGCTGCAGTTCCCGCGCGACATGGCGCGCGTGCCGGCCGAGGTCAACCGCCTGTCCAACCAGGTGCTGGTCCATACCTATGAGCGCGAATGGGGGCGCGTGCTCGGGCACTGAGCCCGGGCCGTTGCACGCCATGCAGCACGAGCGCTGGTGCCGGGACACGACCACGCGGCGCGCGTGGC
>NZ_ALEE01000460.1 GCF_000282995.1 Melaminivora alkalimesophila | reverse complement strand
GGCGCGCGCCGGGGCCGGCGTGCTGGCTGCGGCCGGTCTTCCCGGCTGCGCGCCGGCGCCGGCTGCCCTGCCGTCCGGGGGCTTTGCCGGCATCGACATCGAACGCGGCCACGCGCTGCGCGAGCGCCTGGCGCGCACGGACAGTGCACTCCAGCCGGAGGTGTGGCGCCGCGCGCAGGTGGTGGTGGCCGGTGCCGGCGTGGCGGGTCTGGCCGCCGCGCGTGCGCTGCGCCTGGCGGGGGTCCAGGACGTGGCGGTACTGGAGCTGGAGGACAGCGCCGGCGGCAACAGCCGCGCCGGCCAGGTACGGGGTGTGGCCTGCCCGCTGGGGGCGCACTACCTGCCCGTGCCGGGCGAGGCCGCGAGCGAGGTGCAGGACCTGCTGGAGGAGCTCGGTCTGCGCCAGCGCATCGCCGGCCGCTGGCACTACGGCGGCGCCGAGGGCCGCCACCTGGTGCACAGCCCGCAGGAGCGGCTGTTCTTGCAGGGCCACTGGCAGGAGGGCCTATTGCCCGTGGCGGACGTGCCGCCTGCCACGCTGGCGCAATACCGGCGCTTCGGCCAGCGTGTGGCCGAGCTGTCGCGCGCCGCGCCGTTCGCCATGCCGGCCTTCAAACACTGGAGACCCGATCAGCCCCTGGCGCCCGTCCACCAGGCGCTCGATGGCATGGTTTTCGACGAATGGCTGGCGCGCGAGGGCTTCCACGACCCCTACCTGCGCTGGTATCTGGACTACTGCTGCCGCGACGACTACGGCGCCGGCAGCGCGCGCGTGTCCGCCTGGGCCGGCATCCACTATTTCGCCAGCCGGCATGGCTTTGCCGCGCCGGGCGACGAGGCACCAGAGCAGGAGGCCGGCATCCTCACCTGGCCCGAAGGCAACGGCTGGCTCACGCAGCAGCTGGCGCAGCCGCTGGCCGCCGCCGGGCAGCTCCTCACGGGCCGCGGCGTGCTGCGCATCGCCGAAGGGCGCCACGGCGTGGAGGTGGACGCGCTCGACCACGCCAGCGGCCGCGTCGAGCGCTGGCAGGCCGAGCGCTGCGTCGTCGCGCTGCCGGCCTTCATGGCGGCGCGCGTGGTGCACGGCGGCGCGCCGGCCTTCCTGGCGCAGGCCGCGCAGCGCCTGCAATGGGCGCCCTGGCTGGTGGCCAACATCCACATCGACCGGCCGCTGGCGGACGTGCCCGGCGCCGCGCCGGCCTGGGACAACGTGCTCCACGCCGACGCCGTACCTGGCGGCGTGGGCTATGTGGACTCCGGCCACCAGCGCCTGGCCGGCGCCGCGCTGTTGGCTGCTCCCACGGTGCTGACGTATTACCAGGCACTGGGCGACGTGCCCGGCGCGCGCGAGCAGCTGGCGCGCGCGCCGTGGACGCACTGGGCCGCGCCCATCCTGGACTCGCTGGCCGGCGCCCACCCCGACCTTGCCGCACGCGCCACGCGCATGGAGCTGACGCGCTACGGCCACGCCATGTCCATCCCGGTGCCGGGCACGCAGCAGTTTTTGCGCCAAATCGCACGCCAGCGGCGGCAGGCCACCCACTGGCAGCCATCGAATGGAGAGCGCACGGCGCTGCTGCCCACGCCCGGGACGGCGCGCCTGCTGTTTGCCCATGCCGACTGGTCGGGTTATTCGGTCTTCGAGGAAGCCTTCACGCGTGGGCACCACGCGGGGCTGGCGGCG
>NZ_ALEE01000459.1 GCF_000282995.1 Melaminivora alkalimesophila | reverse complement strand
GGGGCTGGCGGCGGCAGCGGCTGCCTGAGGGCCTTCAAAAACCCCCGCGCCAGCTTGCGCTGCCCGCCGACGCGGTGGCTGTGCCGCCCGCCTCCACAATGCCGCGATGCAATGGCTGACCTCCCTGCTCTCACACCCGGCGCCGGCCCTGGCGCTGCTGCTGTCCATCGGTTTCCTGGCCCAGTGGCTCGCCTGGCGCGTGCGCGTGCCGGCCATCCTGCCGCTGCTCCTGCTGGGCCTGGCGCTGGGGCCGCTCACCGGGCTGGTCGATCCAGACGCGCTGCTGGGTGAGCTGCTGTTTCCGGCGGTCTCGCTGTCGGTGGCGGTGATCCTGTTCGAGGGCAGCCTGGGCCTGCGCTTTGCCGAACTCGACGGCATCGGCCACGCCGTGCGGCGCCTGTCCACCTATGGCGCGCTGGTGGCGATGACGGGGCTGGCCGCGGCGGCGCACTGGCTGGCCGGGCTGTCCTGGTCGCTGGCGTTCCTGTTCGGTGCCATCACCTGCGTGACCGGGCCGACGGTGGTCAATCCGATGCTGCGCGTGGTGCGGCCCAATGCCCGCGTGGCCAATCTGCTGCGCTGGGAGGGCATCGTCATCGACCCGCTGGGCGCGCTGCTGGCAGTGCTGGTCTACGAGCTCATCGCCGCCAAGCAGTTTCCGGGCGAGCCGCTGTGGGTGTTCATGCTGACCCTGGTTGGCGGCACGCTGATCGGGCTGGTGGCGGCCTGGCTGCTGGCGCAGCTGCTTCGCCGGCATTTCATCCCCGAATACCTGCAGGGCTACGCCGCGCTGGCGCTGATGCTGGCCACCTTCGCGCTGAGCAACGCGCTCACGCGCGAGTCGGGCCTGCTGGCTGTCACGGCCATGGGCATCGCCCTGGGCAACCTGCGCGGCATCCACATCGAACCCATCATCAGCTTCAAGGAAAACCTGTCCATCCTGCTGGTGTCCATGCTGTTTCTGATCCTGGCGGCGCGCCTGCCCTGGCCGCTGCCGCCGGGCATGTTGCTGGGCGGGCTGCTGGTGTATCTGGCGGCGCAGTTCCTGGTGCGGCCACTGTCGATCTGGTTGTCCACGCTGGGCAGCGCCCTGAGCATGCGCGAGCGGCTGTTGGCGGCGTGGATCTCGCCGCGCGGCATCGTCGCGGCGTCGATCTCGGCGCTGTTCGCCCTGCAGCTGCAGGAGCGCGGCATGGAGGGCGCCGACCGCCTGGTGCCGCTGGTGTTCATGCTGATCATCGCCACCGTGGTGGTGCAGAGTCTGACGGCCAGCCGCCTGGCGCGCTGGCTGGGCGTGCGCGAGCCCGAGCCGCGCGGCGTGCTGATCCACGGCGCCAACCCGGTGGCGCGCGCCGTGGCGCAGGCGCTGCACGACCAGGGCGTGCCGGTGCTGCTGGCCGCCGACGACTGGGACGGCATTCGCGCAGCGCGCATGGCTGGCCTGCCGACCTATTTCGGCAACCCGACCTCGCGCCACGCCAGTCGGCATCTGGATCTCACGGGTCTGGGGCGGTTGCTGGCGCTGTCCACGCAGGAGGAGCGCAATTCGCTGGTCGCCGTGCACTACCAGCGCGAGTTCGGCCGCGACCGGGTGCTGGTGCTGCGCGCCGTGGCGCCACAGGAAGGCGGCGAGCGCCGGCGGCTGGCCGAAGGCTTGCAGGCGCCGGCGCTGCTGGGCGAGGGCATGACGCACGCGCGCCTGCAGGAGTTGCTCGATGCCGGCTGGAATTTCAAGACCACCACGCTGACCGACAAATACGGCTGGGCGCAGTTCGACCAGGCCTGGGGCGGGCGCGCCATCGTGTTATTCACCTTGACCGACAAGGGGCAGCTGCGCCTGGCGGGCGACCCGGCGCATCCGGTCGAGCCAGCGGCCGGCCAGAGCGTGACCGCGCTGGTGCCGCCGCAGGCC
>NZ_ALEE01000458.1 GCF_000282995.1 Melaminivora alkalimesophila | reverse complement strand
CCGCCGCAGGCCGGCGCGGCAGCGGCTTAGGCGCACCCGCCCGTCCGGCTGCCGCCTGCGCATTGCCCGTCGCCGCGCCCCCGCTGGGTGCGGCTGGCACAATCCCGGGTTCCATCCAGCCTCTCCCGCCCCGTCCAGCCGCATGTTCACAGGCATCGTCCAGGCCGTCGCCACGCTCGCCGCCATCGAAGACCGTCCCGGTTTGCGCACTTTCACCATCGAATTCCCCGAGGGTTTCTGCGCAGGGCTGGAGATCGGCGCCAGCGTCGCCGTCGATGGCGTGTGCCTGACGGTGACCGACGTCGTCTCGCCCACCGCCGCACGCTTCGACGTCATGCAGCAAAGCCTGGACATCACCACCCTGGGCAGCTACGCACAAGGCGATCGGGTGAACGTCGAGCGCGCCGCCAAGGAGGGGGCCGAGATCGGCGGCCACCCGCTGTCGGGCCACGTGGACTTCACGGCGCGGCTGGAGAGCGTGCGCGAGTTTGACAACAACCTGGTCTGGCGCGTGGCCGTGCCCGAGCGCTACCGGCGCTACATCTTCGCCAAAGGCTACATCGCCATCCACGGCGCCAGCCTCACGGTGGCCGAGGTGGACCGGCGCGAGGGCTGGTTCGAAGTCTGGCTGATTCCCGAGACGCGCCGCGCCACCGTCTTCGAGGGCCTGCGTGCCGGCGACCGGCTCAACGTCGAGATCGAGCGCAGCACGCAGGTGGTGGTGGACACGGTGCGCGAGGCCGTGCACGACAGCCTGGGCCGCCTGGCGCCGGTGCTGGAGGCGCTGCTGGCGGAAAAGGGCCTGTCGCTGGACGACTACCTGCCGCGGCCCGAACTGCCGAAATGAGCACCGACCGGACGCCGTGCGCGCCTGCGGACAACGGCGCCGCAATCGCCGCAAGCCGCCCCTTCCTGGTCTCGCCATAATCCGCGCCATGCCCCACCGCTGGAAACCCAACGTCACCGTGGCCGCCGTCATCGAGCGGGATGGCCGCTTCCTGCTGGTCGAGGAGAACACGGCCGACGGCCTGAAGCTCAACAACCCGGCCGGTCACCTGGACCCGGGCGAGTCGCCCCAGGACGCCTGCGCGCGCGAGGTGCTGGAGGAGACGGCGCACGACTTCGAGCCACTGGCGCTGGTGGGCGTGTACCTGAACCGCTTCATCAAGACGCGCACCGGCGACGACCTGACCTACCTGCGCTTTGCCTTCTCGGGCCGGCTGGGGGCGCACCATGGCTGGCGCGCCCTGGACGAGGGCATCGTGCGCACCGTCTGGATGACCGCCGATGAAATCCGCGCCTGTCCGGAGCGCCACCGCAGCCCGCTGCTGCTGCGCTCGCTGGAGGATTACCTCGCGGGGCAGCGCTTTCCGCTGTCGCTGGTGCACACCGACCCATCGGTCGCCGCGATGCGCGCCGCCGCGGCCTGAAGCCAGCCAGCAGGGACCTGCGGCGCCCGACTGCAGGGGCTTGGCGGGCGCGGGATAATCCCCGCATGAGCAAGCAGCGTGTGGTCGTGGGCCTGTCCGGCGGGGTCGATTCGGCCGTCACCGCCCATCTCCTGCAACGCCAGGGCCACGAGGTGGTCGGCATCTTCATGAAGAACTGGGAAGATGACGACGACAGCGAATACTGCTCCAGCCGGCAGGATTTCCTGGACGCCGCGAGCGTGGCCGACGTGCTGGGCATCGAGATCGAGCACGTCAACTTCGCCGCCGAATACAAGGACCGGGTGTTCGCCGAGTTCCTGCGCGAGTACCAGGCCGGGCGCACCCCCAACCCGGACGTCCTGTGCAACGCCGAGATCAAGTTCAAGGCCTTCCTGGACCACGCCATGCGGCTCGGCGCCGAAAAGATCGCCACCGGCCACTACGCGCGCGTGCGGCGCAACCCCGAGAGCGGCCTGTTCGAGCTGCTCAAGGGCGTGGATGCCTCCAAGGACCAGAGTTACTTCCTGCACCGCCTGACCCAGGCGCAGCTGGCGCGCACGCTGTTCCCGGTGGGCGAGCTGCACAAGAGCGAGGTGCGCCGCATCGCCGCCGAGATCGGCCTGCCGAACGCGAGGAAAAAGGATTCCACCGGCATCTGCTTCATCGGCGAGCGGCCGTTCCGCGAGTTCCTGAACCGCTACATCCGCCACGCCCCCGGGCCGATCGTCGACGATCGCGGGCGCACGCTCGGGCGCCACGTCGGCCTGTCCTTCTACACCCTGGGGCAGCGCCAGGGGCTGGGCATCGGCGGCGTCAAGGACCAGGGCGCAGCACGCGGCGGCGGCGCGCACGCGCCCTGGTTCGTGGCGCGCAAGGATGTAGCGACCAACACCTTGCACGTGGTCCAGGGGCACGACCACCCCTGGCTGTTGTCCCACCGGCTCGCCGCCCAGGACGCGAGCTGGATTGCCGGCGCGCCGCCTGCTCCTGGTTCATGGGCTGCCAAGACCCGCTACCGCCAGCAGGATGCGGTCTGCACCCTGCTGCGGGCCGAGGGCGACGGTTTCGAGCTGCAGTTCCCCGAGGCCCAGTGGGCCGTCACGCCGGGGCAATCGGCGGTGCTGTACGACGGGGAAGTCTGCCTGGGCGGCGGTGTGATCGCGGCGGCCGACGGGCGGGGCTGATCCTCTTTGCCTGCCTTGCCCCAGCCCGGCGCGGCAACGGGGCGCTCGGGCGTGCGCAGCCAAGGTGACGGTTCGTATTCTGGCAACCGCTGCGGCACATACAAAAAAACTATTGCAAAAACTTCTTGTTTGTATAGAGTTATTGATTAGTCACACCGGATGTGAAAGCGGTTACAACGGGTTCACCCTTCCACTTGCTTGAACGACATGCTCTCTCCCTCGGCGTCCGCCGCCAGCCCCCCCCTTACCTCTTGAGCATGCCCAGCGGCTGCAGTGCGCGCGCCAATGGCGCGGCTTCCTGCTGGCGCTGGGGCAGGAGTTCGCCTCGGCCCTGTCGTCGGACGATCTCGGCCGGCTCATGGCACGTATCGGCAGCCGCTTTGCCGCCCAGCACGATCTGGGCCCTCAGGAAAGCGTGCCTGCGCTGCAAAATGCCATGAACCGTGTCTGGGAATCCATCGACTGGGGGGACAGTGACGCTTGACCAGACCCCTGCCGGCATCGGTATCGAACACCGTTTCTCTCCCCTGTCGGCGGCCTTCGGCGAAGGCGCCGGCTGGGCCGCAGGCTTCCTGCAGGGCGCCTACCAGCAATGGTTCGATGCCGCGGGCGCGGACGGGCTGCGCGTACAGCCTGCCGCGCCGCTCGACGGCCTGGGCAGCATGCGCCTGCGCCTGGCGAGCGCCTGAGGGCCGCAGTCGACCGGCCGAGGACGACCCGAGGACTCCACACCATGCCGCAGCAACCCCCCCCAGGACATCGTTCATCTCTTCCGGGAATTCGGCGGCCGCCCGCAGAGCTACCAGGAACTGGGCCGGGCGCGCAAAGTAGAGCAGGCACGTGAGCGCTGGCCGTTGCTGTCACGCCTGCAGGACTCGCCGACCGATGCACAGGTCCCACCGGTGCGTCAGGGAGCCGAGCCCCTTGCGGCGCCTGCGCCGGGCTGGAGCCGGCACGGCCCAGGTGAAGTGGCGGCGCCTGCCCATGCGCCCGTCTCGGCGGATGGTCACGCTGCCGCCCCCTCAAGTTTGGCGGAGGCCTTCGCCGCCCTTCGCCCCACTGCGGCGCAGGCCCGCCTCCGGACGGTGTCTTCCGCGATCACGGATACCCCCGTGGCGGAGCCGCCTCCACGGAACGCTCTGGCCGCCGCCTTCGCCTCGCTGGCAGCGCAGTCTGCGGCGTCAGCGTCGGCGCAGGCTTCGTCCGAGCCTCAGGTCACGGTACCTCGGCCCTCCGGCGCGGCGTGGACGTCTTCTCGCAAGGAGCCCCGGCTGGACCGCGGGCAGCAGGCCCCGCTCCGCCCCGGCCCGGCCAGCCTGGACGGGTCCTCGCCGCTGGCGCGCCTGGCCGCAGGCGCAACCACTGCCAGCGAGCCCAACGCCCCACCCTCGGGACTGCGGCACTTTCTTGCACGGTTGACTGGACGAGTTAACCCATGAATGTCCTTGCCGTCGCATCCGCCAAGGGAGGGGTCGGCAAGACCACGGTGACCGCCAGCCTGGCCGCGGCTCTCTCGCGCCTCACGCAGCGCACGGTGCTGGCCATCGACCTCGACCCCCAGAACGCGCTCGCCTTCCACATGGGCTGCGACCCGCTGGACCTGCGGGGACTGTCGCGTGCCAGCCTTGCCGGCCAAGGCTGGGGCGAAGCTTGCTTCGAGCTCCAGCCGGGCCAGTACGTGCTCCCCTACGGCGCGGTGACCGAGCAAGACCGCACCACCCTGGAAGCCCGGATGGCGGCCGATCCCGATTGGCTGGCGCACCACCTGCGCGCGCTGCAGCTGCCGGACGATGCCCTGGTGCTGCTGGACACTCCGCCCGGCCCCTCAGTCTATGGCCAGCAGGCGCTCTCGGTGGCCCGCTGGGTGCTGGTGGTGATGCTCGCCGACGCGGCTTCCTACGCCACGTTGCCGCTCATGCAGCGCATGATCCAGACCTACTGCGCGCCGCGGCCCGACTTCGCGGAAGCCCTGTATCTGCTCAACCAGCTCAACTCAGCGCGCGCGCTGTCCCAGGATGTCCTGCAGGTGCTGCGCGACGCTGTCGGCCCGGCCTATCTCGGCGCCATACTGGAGCGGCGCGCTGGCGACGCTCGAACGCATTCCTGAGCAGAATCGCACGCGCGACATCGCCGCGCTGCAAAAGCGCGTGTGGGTCCACGTGCAGGCCGAGGCGGCCTCTGCACTGGCGCGCGAGGGGCGGGTGCAGCAGGCCCAGTCCGTCCTCATGCAGGCTGAGCCCTTCATCGGACAGGAGCCGGAACTGCTGGGGGCAGTGGCTCTCGCCTGGGCGGATGTGGGCGATCCGAACCGCGCGCTGGCCATGGTGCGCGACATGCTGGCACGCACGCCGCGCCCGGAAGTGGGACTGCGCCTGCAGTATGCGGCGGCGCTGCTCAAGACGCAGCAGGACGTCGAACTGGCAGGCGTGCTGCGCCAGCTGCAGGACACCCCCATGTCGGCGCAGGATCGGCGCAGTTTCGAGGACATCCGTGTCGGCTACATCTTGCGCCAGGTGGATGGATTGCGACAGGCCGGCGACCTGGCAGGGGCCTATGACATGCTGGCCCCGTTGCTGGCCGAGCGCCCGCAGGATCCGGAAGTCGTTGGGGCACTGGCACGCATGTATGCCGACCACGGTGACCACGCGCAGGCCATGGGCCTGTACCAGCGTCTGCTGGAGAGAGACCCGCGCAACGTCGGCCTGCTGCTGGCCGCGGCCAACACCGCCACCGGCGCCAAGGACCATGCCTACGCCGAATCGGCGGTGCAGATCGCCCTGCAGATCGCTCCGCAGGATCCGGACGTCCTGACCACGGCCGGTCGCGTCTACCGCGCAAAGGGCCAGGCGAGCAAAGCCGGACAGTACTTCGCGGCAGCCATCGAGGCAGAGAACCGCCAGCGCGCCCAGCTCATGGTCGCTGCGGGGCAGGGCGGCGGCCCCGCC
>NZ_ALEE01000457.1 GCF_000282995.1 Melaminivora alkalimesophila | reverse complement strand
GGCGCGGCACGCCGGCGTGCCGCTGGCCCAGATGCCGGTGCGCATGATGCTGGCCAGCGACGAGTTGCGCACGGTGCTGGTGAGCATCCACGTGGCGCTGCGCGAGGCCATCGAGGCAGTGACCGAGGAGAACGTGCTGCAGACGCTGCGCATCGCGCACGCGGCGCTGGCGCGCAGCCTGGGGCGCGCGCCGCGCATCGGCGTGGCCGGCCTGAACCCGCATGCGGGCGAGGGCGGCCTGTTCGGGCGCGAGGAGCTCGAGGCCATCGCGCCGGCCATCGCCCGCGCCCGCGCCGAGGGCATCGACGCCAGCGGCCCGCACGCCCCCGACACGGTGTTCATGCGGGCCCGCGCGACGGCCGAGCGCCCGGGCGAATTCGACGTGGTGCTCGCCATGTACCACGACCAGGGGCTGATCCCGGTGAAGTACCTGGGGGTGGACAAGGGCGTGAACGTGACCCTGGGGCTGCCGCTGGTGCGCACCAGCCCCGACCACGGCACGGCCTTCGACATCGCCGGCCGGGGCGTGGCCGACGCCGCCAGCCTGGTCGAGGCGGTGCGCATGGCGCGCGCGCTCGCCCAGGCCTGAGCCGCCCGCCCGGCGGCTCCTGCAGCCGCCTCTCAGGGCTGCGATTGCGGGCGCTGCAGCGCGTCGCGGATCTCGCGCAGCAGCTGGATGTCCTCCGGCGGCGGGGGCGGCGGCTCGTCCTTCTTGGCCTCTTCCTTGTGCGGCCACTCGCGCTTGAGGCGGTTGATCTGCTTGACCATCAGGAAGATGATGAAGGCCAGGATGACGAAGTTCACCGACACCGTCAGGAAGTGGCCATAGGCAAAGACCGGCACCCCGGCCTTGCGCACCGCTTCCAGGGTGTGCGGCACGTCGGGCGGGACGTGCGCCAGGGGGATGAAAAGGTTGGAGAAGTCCAGCTTGCCGAACACCAGCCCGACCACCGGCATGATCAGGTCGTTGACGACCGAGTCGACGATCTTGCCGAAGGCCCCGCCGATGATCACGCCGACGGCCAGGTCGACGACGCTGCCCTTGACGGCGAATTCCTTGAACTCGTGAGCGATGCCCATGCAATGTTCCTTGAGGTGGATGAGGAGCCGGGAGTATTACCCGAGGCGGGCGCAGCGGCGCCGGGGATAGGCCGCTGTCCGGTCGATTTTCACTCCGCTACAATTTACGGTTGACCCTTCACAGCGATGCATACCAAGGATCCCCATGAGTGAAACCCCGATCGACCCCAGCAGGCGCACGTGGCTGATCGCGTCCGGCTGCGCCGGCGCGGTGGGCGGCGTGGCAACTGCCGTCCCCTTCGTGAGCACGTTCCAGCCCTCGGAGAAGGCCAAGGCCGCCGGCGCCGCCGTCGAGGTGGACATCTCCGAGCTCAAGGCCGGCGAGAAGATCACCGTGGAATGGCGCGGCAAGCCCGTGTGGATCATCAAGCGCACGCCCGAACAGCTCGCCGAGCTGCCCAAGCTGGCCAGCCAGCTGGCCGATCCGCAGTCCAAGCGCAACCCCGACGAGTTCACGCCCCCCTACGCGCAGAACGAGCACCGCTCCATCAAGCCGGAGATCCTGGTGTGCGTCGGCATCTGCCCGCACCTGGGCTGCTCGCCGACCGACAAGTTCGCCACCGGCCCCCAGCCTTCGCTGCCGGACGACTGGCACGGCGGCTTCCTGTGTCCCTGCCACGGCTCGACCTTCGACATGGCCGGCCGCGTGTTCAAGAACAAGCCGTCGCCCGACAACCTGCCGGTGCCGCCGCACATGTACCTGTCCGACACCAAGCTGTTGATCGGCGAAGACAAGAAGGCCTGAGGGAGCACGGACCATGGCTGCTTACCGCGAATTCAAGGAGGTCTCGCCCAACGCCTCGGTGGGGGCGAAGACCATGAACTGGCTGGAGAACCGTTTCCCGACGGCTTTCGACGCCTACCGCGTCCACATGTCGGAGTACTACGCTCCGAAGAACTTCAACTTCTGGTACATCTTCGGCTCGCTGGCCCTTCTTGTGCTGGTCATCCAGATCGTCACCGGCATCTTCCTGGTGATGCACTACAAGCCCGACGCCGCCAAGGCCTTCGAGTCGGTCGAGTACATCATGCGCGACGTGCCCTGGGGCTGGCTGATCCGCTACATGCACTCCACCGGGGCCTCGGCCTTCTTCGTGGTCGTGTACCTGCACATGTTCCGCGGCCTCTTGTACGGCAGCTACCGCAAGCCGCGCGAGCTGGTCTGGATCTTCGGCTGCGCCATCTTCCTGGCGCTGATGGCCGAGGCTTTCATGGGCTACCTGCTGCCCTGGGGCCAGATGTCCTACTGGGGCGCCCAGGTGATCGTCAACCTGTTCTCGGCGATCCCCTTCATCGGCCCGGACCTGGCGCTCTTGATCCGCGGTGACTACGTGGTGGGCGATGCGACGCTCAACCGCTTCTTCAGCTTCCACGTGATCGCCGTGCCGCTGGTGCTGCTCGGCCTGGTCGTCGCCCACCTGCTGGCGCTGCACGACGTGGGCTCCAACAACCCCGATGGCATCGAGATCAAGGGCCCCGGCAAGCCGGTGGATGCCAACGGCAACCCGCTGGACGGCGTGCCGTTCCATCCCTACTACACGGTGCACGACATCCTGGGCGTGAGCATCTTCCTGTTCATCTTCTCGGCGATCGTGTTCTTCGCGCCCGAGTTCGGCGGCTACTTCCTGGAGTACAACAACTTCATCCCGGCCGATCCGCTCAAGACACCGGCGCACATCGCCCCGGTCTGGTACTTCACGCCGTTTTATTCGATGCTGCGCGCCATCACCACCGAGATGATGTACGTGCTGGTCGCCTGCGTGGTGCTGGGTGCGGGCTTCGGCGTGCTCAAGGGCCGCCTGCCGGGCATCGTCAAGGGCATCGTGCTGGTGGCGGCCGTGGTCGGCATCGCCCTGATGCTGGCCATCGACGCCAAGTTCTGGGGCGTGGTGGTGATGGGCGCGGCCGTGGTCATCCTGTTCTTCCTGCCCTGGCTGGACCACAGCCCGGCGCGCTCGATCCGCTACCGTCCGGACTGGCACAAGTGGGTGTACGCCGTGTTCGTGATCAACTTCGTGATCCTGGCGTACCTGGGCGTGCAGCCGCCGTCGCCCATCGGCGAGCGCGTCTCCCAGGTCGGCACGCTGTTCTACTTCGGCTTCTTCCTGCTCATGCCCTGGTGGAGCCGGCTCGGGACCCCGAAGCCCGTGCCCGAGCGCGTGACCTTCGCCCCCCACTGAGCTGGAGTAACCACAACATGAAGAAATTCCTTTTCGCGCTGCTGGCAGCCGTGGGGTTTGTCGCCGGCGCCCAGGCCGCCGAAGGCGGCATCGCCTGGGACAAGGTGCGGGTCGACACCAGCGACACGGCTTCGCTGCAAAACGGCGCCAAGCTGTTCGTGAATTACTGCCTGAACTGCCACTCGGCGGCCTTCATGCGCTACAACCGCCTGAAGGACATCGGCCTGACCGACGAGCAGATCAAGGACAACCTGCTGTTCACCACCGACAAGGTGGGCGAGACCATGAAGGCGGCCATCGATCCGCAGCAGGCCAAGGCCTGGTTCGGCGCCAACCCGCCCGACCTGACGGTGATCGCCCGCTCGCGCGCCGGCTCGGGCGGCACGGGCGCCGACTACCTCTACACCTTCCTGCGCACCTTCTACCGCGACGACACCAAGGCCACGGGCTGGAACAACCTGGCCTTCCCGAGCGTCGGCATGCCGCACGCGCTGTGGCAGCTGCAGGGCGAGCGCCGCGCCGTGTTCGAGGAGCGCGCCCAGGGCAGCGGCACCGAGCAGGTGTTCAAGGGCTGGGAGGAGATCTCCAAGGGCAGCATGACGCCCCAGCAGTACGACGAGGCCGTGCGCGACCTCGTGAATTACCTGCAGTGGATGGGCGAGCCGGCGCAAAATACCCGCGTGCGCGTGGGTGTGTGGGTGCTGATGTTCCTGGCGGTGTTCACCTTCATTGCCTGGAGGCTGAACGCAGCCTACTGGAAGGACATCAAGTAAGGAAGAACGACGCAATCCGCCGCGCCGGCGCCCCCAGGGTGTGCCGGCGCGGCAGTGTCTGGCAGAGTGGGCGCAGCTGCGTCCACTTTTTTGATTTTTAGGAGCCGCTGACCATGATGGTGCTTTATTCGGGCACGACCTGCCCCTTCTCCCATCGTTGCCGATTCGTCCTGTTCGAGAAGGGAATGGATTTCGAGATCCGCGACGTGGATCTCTACAACAAGCCCGAAGACATCAACGTCATGAACCCCTATGGCCAGGTCCCGATCCTGGTCGAGCGCGAGCTGATCCTGTACGAGTCGAACATCATCAACGAGTACATCGACGAGCGTTTCCCGCATCCGCAGCTGATGCCCGGCGACCCGGTGGACCGCGCGCGCGTGCGCCTCTTCCTGCTGAACTTCGAGAAGGAGCTGTTCGTGCACGTGAACACACTCGAGTCGCGCACCAGCAAGGGCAACGAGAAGGCGCTGGAGAAGGCGCGCGCCCACATCCGCGAGCGGCTCACGCAGCTCGCGCCGGTGTTCCTCAAGCAAAAGTACATGATGGGCGAGAACTTCTCCATGCTCGACGTGGCCATCGCGCCCCTCCTGTGGCGGCTGGACTACTATGGCATCGAGCTGTCGAAGAATGCGGCTCCGCTGCTCAAGTACGCCGAGCGCATCTTCTCCCGGCCGGCCTACATCGAGGCGCTCACGCCCTCGGAAAAGGTCATGCGCAAGTAACCCGTTGCCCTCCCTTCACGCCCGCGCACGATGCACCACGACGACACCGGCGGCGCGCAACCGCCCTCCACCCGCCCCTACCTCATCCGTGCGCTGTACGAATGGTGCACGGACCACGGCTTCACGCCGCACCTGGTGGTGCGCGTCGATGGGTCCGTGCGTGTTCCGCGCGAATACGTCAACAACGGCGAGATCGTGCTGAACGTGAGCAGCGAGGCCACGGGGGCGCTGCAGCTGGGCAACGAGTTCATCGAGTTCAAGGCGCGCTTCGGGGGCAAGCCGCACGAGATCCTGGTGCCGGTGCGCCGGGTGGTGGCGATCTACGCGCGCGAAAACGGCCAGGGCATGGCCTTCCCGCTGGAGGAGGGCCCACAGCTCGCCCCTGCCGGGCCGCTGCCGGCGGG
>NZ_ALEE01000456.1 GCF_000282995.1 Melaminivora alkalimesophila | reverse complement strand
CCGCTGCCGGCGGGCGCACCGGCCGCTGCCGGCGCGCGCCCGGTGGTGCAGCTGCAATCGGTGGATGCAGCGGGTCGGAGCGAGGACGCGCCCGGGCCGCAGGATCCCGGGGTGGACGGCGACGGCCCGGACCCGCGCCCGCCGCACCCGCCGCAGGGTGGGGCCCGCCCCTCCCTCAAGCGCGTCAAGTAAGTCGGCCGGGCCCGGTTTGCGGGCTACAATGGCCGTCTTGCCGGCTTAGCTCAGTTGGTAGAGCACCCGCCTTGTAAGCGGTAGGTCGTCAGTTCGAATCCGACAGCCGGCACCACTTCCCGCAGCCCTTCGCTGCCCCCGATCCGCGCGCTCCGTCCTCAGGAGTGCACCTTCAAGCGGATCGAATTCACGTTCCATCCCTTGCTGCGCAGGTGCGCCTCGAAGGCCGGCAACAGTTGCCGGGCCTTGGCGGCGGCCGCGTTGTTGCGCACCAGCAGGCACCAGCGGTCGCCTTCGATGGGTCCGGCCTGCAGGGCAGGGCGCAGCAGCGGAGGAATCAGGGGCTCCAGCGCCCGCAGCCGCTCGCTCGATTCGCGCGCCAGCGCCGCCAGCTGGGCAAGCGTCGGCGACTCCTGGCTGGCTTGGTGGACGGAGATGGCGTAGTGGCGGCGGTTCATGGCTTCTTGGGCTCCAGTGCGGGGTGCATGCGCCGGGCGGCGGCAAGCGGGCCATTATCCGCGCGCCAGCGCCCCGTGCCGGCTGCACGCGGCTTCCGTGCGGGCCAGGCAGGAGCGCTCCGGGACGCGCAGGTAGAATGGCCTGTTTCGCCGCAGTTCGGCCCGTGGTCGCGCCGCGGCGTGTCCGGATTCACACCACTACTGGATACCGCTCGCCCTGCCGCCCTTGCTGGCGCGCAGCGCGGCCCCGCCCGCATGGCCACCAACTTCCTGACCAAGATTTTCGGCAGCCGCAAC
>NZ_ALEE01000455.1 GCF_000282995.1 Melaminivora alkalimesophila | reverse complement strand
CGCCAGCCGCAACGACCGGCTGCTCAAGCAGTACCGCAAGACCGTCGCGCGCATCAACGCCCTGGAGCCCGAGTACGAGCACTTGAGCGACGAGGCGCTGCGCGGCAAGACGCAAGAGTTCAAGGAGCGCATCGCCCGCGGCGAAACGCTGGACGACCTGCTGCCCGAGGCCTTCGCCGTGGTGCGCGAGGGCTCCAAGCGCGTCATGAAGATGCGCCACTTCGACGTGCAGCTGATGGGCGGCATCGCGCTGCACCAGGGCAAGATCGCCGAAATGCGCACCGGCGAGGGCAAGACCCTCACCGCCACGCTGCCGGTGTACCTCAACGCCCTGTCGGGCAAGGGCGTGCACGTGGTCACGGTGAACGATTACCTGGCCGGGCGCGATGCGCAATGGATGGGGCGTCTGTACAACTTCCTCGGCCTCACGGTGGGCATCAACCTGCCGCAGATGCCGCGCGAGGAAAAGCAGGCGGCCTACGCCAGCGACATCACCTACGGCACCAACAACGAGTACGGCTTCGACTACCTGCGCGACAACATGGTCTACGACGCGCGCGAGCGCGTGCAGCGGGGCCTGAACTACGCCATCGTCGACGAGGTGGACTCGATCCTGATCGACGAGGCGCGCACGCCGCTGATCATCAGCGGCCAGGCGGACGACCACACGGCGATGTACGTGGCTATCAACCAGGTCGTGCCCTCCCTGGTGCGCCAGGAAGGCGAGGCCGACCCGCGCACCGGCGAAGGCGTGACCCGGCCGGGTGACTTCACCGTGGACGAGAAGACCCACCAGGTGTTCCTGACCGAGCAGGGCCACGAAAACGCCGAGCGCATCCTGGCGGCGGCCGGGCTGATCCCGGAAGGCACCTCGCTCTACGATCCGGCCAACATCGCCCTGGTGCACCATCTGTATGCGGCGCTGCGAGCGCACCACATCTACCACCGCGACCAGCACTACGTGGTGCAAAACGGCGAGATCGTCATCGTCGACGAATTCACCGGCCGCCTGATGTCGGGCCGGCGCTGGAGCGAGGGCCTGCACCAGGCGGTGGAGGCCAAGGAGGGCGTGGAGATCCAGGCCGAGAACCAGACGCTCGCCTCCATCACCTTCCAGAACTATTTCCGCCTGTACGGCAAACTGGCCGGCATGACCGGCACGGCCGACACCGAAGCCTACGAATTCCAGGAGATCTACGGCCTGGAGACCGTGGTCATCCCGCCGAACCGCCCGAGCCGGCGCGACGACCAGCTCGACCGCGTCTACAAGACGACGCGCGAGAAGTACGAGGCGGCCATCGCCGACATCCGCGAGTGCCACGAGCGCGGCCAGCCGGTGCTGGTGGGAACGACCTCGATCGAGAACTCCGAGGTGATCTCCGAGCTGTTGACCAAGGCCGGCCTGCCGCACCAGGTGCTCAACGCCAAGCAGCACGCGCGCGAGGCGGACATCATCGCCCAGGCCGGCCGCCCGGGCATGATCACTATCGCCACCAACATGGCCGGCCGCGGCACCGACATCGTGCTCGGCGGCAACGTGGAAAAGGCCATCGCCGCGCTCGAGGAAGACCAGAGCCTCACGCCCGAGCAGCGCGCCGCGCGTGCCCAGGAGCTGCGCGAGGAGTGGAAGCGCGACCACGACAAGGTGGCGGCGCTGGGCGGCCTGCGCATCATCGCCACCGAGCGCCACGAGTCGCGCCGCATCGACAACCAGCTGCGCGGGCGCGCCGGCCGCCAGGGCGACCCGGGCTCGTCGCGCTTCTACCTGAGCCTGGACGACCAGCTGATGCGCATCTTCGCCGGCGACCGCGTCAAGGCGATCATGGACCGCCTGAAGATGCCCGACGGCGAGGCCATCGAGGCGGGCATCGTCACGCGCAGCATCGAATCGGCCCAGCGCAAGGTCGAGGCGCGCAACTTCGACATCCGCAAGCAGCTGCTGGAATACGACGACGTCGCCAACGACCAGCGCAAGGTCATCTACCAGCAGCGCAACGAGATCCTGGACGCCCCGGACCTGTCGCAGCTCATCGATGCCATGCGCGACGACTGCCTGGCCGACGTGGTGCACCAGTACGTGCCCCCCGAGTCGGTGGAGGAGCAGTGGGACCTGCCGGGCCTGGAGAAGGCGCTGGCGGCCGATTGGCGGATCGAGCTGTCCCTGCAGAAGGCGGTCGAGGGCTCGGACTCGATCACCGACGAGGACATTCTGGAGATGGTGCAGCAGGCCGGCCGCGAGGCGTTCGAGGCCAAGGTGGCGCTGGTCGGCAGGGAAAGCTTCACGCAGTTCGAGCGCATGGTACTGCTGCAGAGCTTCGACAGCAACTGGCGCGACCACCTGGCGGCGCTGGACTACCTGCGCCAGGGCATCCACCTGCGCGGCTACGCCCAGAAGCAGCCCAAGCAGGAATACAAGCGCGAGGCCTTCGAGCTGTTCCGCCAGCTGATCGACCAGGTCAAGAACGAGGTCACGCGCGTCATGATGAGCGTGCAGATCCAGTCCAACGACCAGCTCGACGAGGCGGCCCAAGCGCTGGAGCAGCGCGGCGAGGGCAGCATCGCCAACGTCACCTACAGCGCGCCCGACGAGAGCGGCAACCCCCAGTCGCAGGCGGCCGGCGCAGCCG
>NZ_ALEE01000454.1 GCF_000282995.1 Melaminivora alkalimesophila | reverse complement strand
GGCCCGGGCGACGGGGGCCTGGCCAGCCCGGGCGTGCGCGTGGGCCGCAACGACCCCTGTCCGTGCGGCAGCGGCAAGAAATACAAGCAATGCCACGGCAAGCTCAGCTGAGCGGCCGCGTCTCGTGCCTTCGAGGATGAACCACCCATGCCCGTGAACCTTTCCGCCCCTGTGGCCCAGGACCTGCATCCCGTCGCCGGGCTGCGCATCGGCGTCGCCGAGGCCGGCGTGCGCAAGGCCGGCCGCAAAGACCTGACGGTCTTGCTGCTCGACGAAGGCGCCGCCGTTGCCGGCGTGTTCACGCAAAACCGCTTCTGCGCCGCGCCGGTGCAGGTCTGCCGCGAGCACCTGGCGGCGGGGCGGGGCGTGCGCGCCCTGGTGGTCAACACCGGCAACGCGAACGCCGGGACCGGCGCCGAGGGGCTGGCGCGCGCGCGCGCCACCTGCGCCGCCCTGGCCGAGCAGCTGGGCGTGGAGGCCACCCAGGTGCTGCCCTTCTCCACCGGCGTGATCATGGAGCAGCTCCCGGTCGAGCGCATCACCGCCGCCCTGCCGGCCGCCCTGGCCGACGCCCAGCCCACCCACTGGGCGCGCGCCGCCGAGGGCATCATGACCACCGACACGGTGCCGAAGGCGGCCAGCCGCCAGCT